>CAWUVR010000056.1:0-39900 GCA_963925905.1 uncultured Pelagibacteraceae bacterium | reverse complement strand
GACAATGTTGGAGATAGCGACATCACCTACCAAGTTAATTTCTTTCATTTAATTGAATTGTTTAAAAAAAACAAATTGCATATTGTAGATTTCACTACTCAGTCTGAATTTTTGCAAAAATTGGGGATTCGAGAACGGTTTACACAAGCTGCTAAAAATTTAAATAAAAAACGGCAAGATTCTTTGAGAAATTCGGTGGCCAGACTACTCCATCCATTGCATATGGGTAGTTTATTTAAAGTTTTGGTAGTAACTAATGAAAACAATAAAGATTTAAACTATGATATTTAAGTCAAAAAATTTTTCTCAAAGTAAAAATATTTCACATGCTTTTTTTTCAAGAAAGAAAGGAAAGTCAAAAGGTATATATAGCTCTTTAAACTGCGGACTAGGATCGAAAGATAATAAAAAAAATGTTTATCAAAATCTTGAGATAATTAAAAAAAAAATTTCTATCAAATTTTTATTTTTGGTTAATCAAAAGCACAGCAATAAAATTATTGTACTGAAAAAATTGCCCACAAATACAATTCAGCCAAGGATTGGCTCTGGTGATGGAATTTTTACGAATCTTAGCAATGTTTCCATTGGAATTCTTACCGCTGATTGTGCTCCAGTTTTATTTGTCGATAAAAAAAGTAACTATATATGTTGTGTGCATGCTGGATGGAAAGGTGCATTTGGAAACATTGTGGAAAATGCCATAGCTCTTTTTAAAAAGAATAAGGTAGCTACCAAAGACTTAAAGGTTTGTATAGGTCCTTGCATAGCTCAAAAAAGCTATGAGGTAAAAATTGACTTTTATAATAAGTTTTTGTCCAAAAACCCAAAGTATGGAAAGTGTTTTTTATTAAAAAATAATAAAATTTTTTTTAATTTAAGATACTTTATAAAATTAAAACTTCTAAAGGCTAAAGTTCTTAAAACAAACATTTCGCATATTAACAGGGATACTTTTTCTCACGAATCTTCCTTCTATAGTTACCGAAGGTCTGTTGTTAGGTCTGAAAAGGACTATGGTAGAAATTTATCTTTGATTGCAAAATACAATTGAATAGATAGAGCAATAGGTATATAAAAAAAATTAATGAAAATAGTTTCTGGCACAAATAATCCCAAATTAAGCAAAGAAATTGCCAAGTATCTTAAAACCAAAATTGTAAATAGTAGCATCAGAAGATTTGCCGACTCAGAAGTGTATGTCGAAATAAACGAAAATATGAGAGGTTCTGAAGTGTTTGTAATACAGGGGACATCCTATCCTGCCAATGACAATATAATGGAGCTGCTAGTTTGTATTGACGCTTTGAGAAGAGCTTCGGCAAAAAATATTACAGCTGTACTTCCCTATTTTGGGTATGCGAGACAAGATAGAAAAGTTACTCCTCGATCTCCTATTAGTGCAAAACTTGTTGCAAACTTAATAACAAATGCCGGGGCAAATAGAGTTGTCACTCTAGACTTGCACGCAAATCAAATTCAAGGATTTTTTGACATTCCTGTTGATAATCTTTTTGCAGCACCTACTTTTGTTAGAGATATCAAAAAAAATATTAAGTCTAAAAATTTAGTTTGTGTTGCTCCTGATGTGGGTGGCGTTGAAAGAGCCAGGGCAATTGGAAAAAGGCTTAATGCGGAACTTGCAATTATTGACAAAAGACGATCTGGACCTGGAAAATCAGAGGTTATGAATGTTATTGGTCAGGTAAAAGGAAAGACCTGTATAATAATAGATGACTTAGTTGATAGTGGTGGCACAATATGTAATGCGGCAAGTGCCCTAATAAGCAAGGGAGCTAAGGAAGTCTATGCCTATGTGGTTCATGCGGTTTTAAGTGGTGACGCGATAACAAAAATACAAAAATCAAAAATTAAACAATTTGTAGTAACAAATTCTATTGATAATACTGCAAAAATTAAGGGTTCTAAGATTAAGATTATAAGCGTTGCTTCATTGTTGGGAGAGGCTATGGACAGAATATCAGAATCCAAGTCAGTATCTAAGTTATTTAAATAGTAAAAAAATACTCTTTTTTATAAACAATTCTTGAGTTTGTGCCTCCGGTACTATACAAACTTCTTTCTTATGGAAAAAAATTTAAACACACTGGAAGTCAATATTCGAGAAACCAAAACTAAGTCAGAAATAAAAAAGTTAAGATCTGACGGCTTTGTACCTGGTGTGCTGTATGGCAATATAGAAAAGAATGTAAACCTTTCAGTTAAAAAAAATTCTCTAGAAAAGTTTTTAAAATCTGGAAATTTCATGAGCAAAGTTATTGATATTAAGGTAAACGGAAAAGATTATAAAGTTTTACCGAGATCTATAGATTTTAATAAATTAACCAATCAACCTATTCATATAGATTTTCAAACTATGTCTGCTGGAACAAAAGTTATTGTTTGGATTCCAGTGAAATTTATAAATGAAAACATTTGTCCAGGATTAAAAATGGGCGGAGTTTTAAATATAGTGCGAAGAAAAGTAGAATTAAGTTGTCCAGCAGATCAAATTCCTTCTGAATTAATTGTTGATCTAGGTGAGAAGCAAATTAACGAAAGTATTCACATCTCCTCCATTGCATTGCCGGAAAATGTCAAGCCGACAATTTTAGATAGAGATTTTACTATTGCAACAGTGGCCGCTCCTACGGTTGTTAAAGAACCTGAACCAGCTGCTGCGGAAGCTGTCGCTGAGGGCGCAGAGGGTGCTGCTGCTAGTGCAGATGGAGCTGCTGATAAAAAAGACGAGAAACCTCAAGAAGAAAAAGCCAAAGCTCCTGCTGATAAAAAGAAATAGTACATGTTCTTATTTGTTGGCTTAGGAAACCCTGATCCCAAACACAAAAATAATCGCCACAATATTGGCTTCATGATTATTGATAATCTTAACAAAAGATTCAATCTATCTAAGCAAAAACCAAAATTCAAAGGATTGCTGACTAATGGAGAAATAAATAAACAAAAATTAATATTAGTTAAGCCTTTAACTTTTATGAATAATTCTGGAACATGCATTCGTGAAATTCAAGATTACTACAAAATTGTTCCCAAAAATGTTTTTGTATTTCATGACGACTTGGATTTAGAGCTTGGAAAAATTAGATGTAAAATTGGAGGATCTAGTGGTGGACACAACGGAATTAAATCAATCGAAGATGCTGTAGGTGCAAACTTTTATAGAATTAGAATAGGAATTGGGCACCCTGGAGAAAAAGAGCTGGTTGATAGTCACGTTTTAAATGATTTTACGATTGAAGAAGAAGAGACGGTCAACACCTCAATACAAAAAATATTAGACAATGTTCATCTTTTAATAGAAAGAGATCTGGATAATTTTTCAAGCAAAAGTAATATCTAATGGGCTTTAAGGTTGGAATTGTTGGTCTCCCTAATGTTGGAAAATCAACCATGTTTAATGCTTTAACCAAATCTAAAAATGCTGAGGCTGCCAATTTTCCATTTTGCACTATAGAGCCAAATATCGGTGTTGTTGCGGTACCAGATGCCAGAATTCAAAAGATTAGTAAAATTGCCAGTTCTAAAAAGATCATTCCTACCTTAATTACCTTTGTGGATATAGCTGGTTTGGTGGCTGGAGCCTCGAAGGGTGAAGGTCTGGGTAATAAATTTTTATCCCATATTAGGGAGGTGGACGCAATTGTTCATCTTGTGCGATGCTTTGAATCAGATGAAATTCAGAATGTTAATAAAACTGTTGACCCTGTAAGAGATTTTGAAATCATTGAAACAGAACTGATGTTAGCAGACCTAGAATCTTTAGAAAAAAGAGTAGGGAAAAAAAATAAAAATATTGTTGAAAATGAAGATCTTAATAAGCTAATTGAAAAATGCTACGAGTGCTTAAAGGAAGGGAAAAATCCATACTATTTAAGAAATGAGTTTGATCCAAAAATTATAAATAGCGCTTCTGTTTTAACTCTAAAACCAAAAATTATTGTTTGCAACACTGGCGAGGAAAGCATTGCTAGTGGAAATCAGTTCACAAAAATAGTTAAGGAACACTTTAAGGATGATGAAGTTGTTAATATTTCTGCAGAAATCGAACAGCAAATTACAGAGCTGGGAGATGCGGAAGCATTAGAATTTATGAAAGAATTAAACATTGTTGAAACTGGTTTAGACCGAGTCATTAGATCAAGCTATAAAGCTCTTAACTTAAGCACCTATTTTACTGCTGGACCGGAAGAAACAAGAGCATGGACTATTCCAACAAACTGCAAGGCTCCTGATGCGGCTGAAGTTATTCATACTGACTTCAAAAAAGGATTCATTAAAGCAGAAACAATTGGCTATGAAGATTTTATACAGTGCAATGGTGAGGCTGGTGCTAGAGACAAGGGAAAATTAAGGATTGAAGGCAAAGACTACTTGGTAAAAGACGGTGATGTTTTACACTTTAGGTTCAACACGTAACCAAATTTTCTTTTTAATAAAATAAACTAAAATTGTCAGGATTAACAAGTAAATAACAGCTTTAAATCCTATTTTTTTTCTAGCTTCTAAATGAGGCTCTGCTGCCCACGTAAGAAAATGAACAACATCTTTGGCCATTTGTTCTTGAGAAGATTTTGTTCCATCAGTATAACTTACAGTCCCTTCGCTTAGTGGTTTGGACATTCTAATTTTATTACCGCTCATATATTTATTATAATAAACACCTTCTTCCAACTTGATATGCTCTGGGACTTTTTCTTCATAACCCATCAATACTGAATAAATATAATTAGATTCTCCAGGACGAGCCTTAACTAACACTGACATATCTGGTGGATAGGCACCTCCATTCGCAGTTCTCGAAGCATTTTCATTGGGATATGGTTTTTTAAACCTGTCAGACGGTTTTCCAGGTCTAACAAAAATTTCTCCTTCGGAATTAGGACCATCTTGCACTTCGATCTTAGAAGCTATTGCTTTAACTTCTGCCTCTGTAAATTCTGGACCACCTGGCTCCCCTAAATTTCTATAACTTAAAAGACTCATTGAATGACATGAAGCGCACACTTCTGTGTAAACTTGGTAACCTCTTTGCAAAGAGGCTCTATCAAATTTTCCAAAAAACCCATCAAAAGTCCATTTTGGTTTCAAAAGCTCTACATGGCTTTCTTTTGCGAAAGAAGAGTGAGAAAAGAAACTGAATGCAAAAATGAACAAAACAGAGTATTTTTTTATAACTGAAAATTTCATAATCTTATTTGTTTTTATTAAATAGTTTGATGGTTTTTAGCTTTCCTTGTTTTTTCCATTCTTCAAACTCATGGATGCTTTGTGGCATCGGTAATGGTTTTTCTATAAGAGACACCAAAGGAGCCAGAATAAAGAAAAAGGCAAACCAAAAAGCAGTTCCTATTCTACCTATAATTAAATATATTCCTTCTGCTGGGGCTCCCCCAATATACATCAGTACAAAAAAATCTAGGACAAATAAAAAAATACACTGTTTCCATATAGGTCTAAATACACTTGATCTTACTTTGCTAAAATCTAACCAAGGCAATAGTCCAAGTGCTGCAATGCTACTTACCATTGCTACCACTCCCATTAACTTGTCCGGTACGCTTCTTAAAATTGCGTAGAAAGGTAAGAAGTACCACTCAGGAACGATGTGAGCAGGCGTAACCATTGGATTTGCTGGTATGTAGTTATCAGGATGCCCCATATAATTTGGCGCGTACATCATAACTGCAACAAATATTAACAAGAAAACCAACATCGCAACCAAATCTTTGCTTGTTGTAAATGGAGAAAAAGAAACTGTATCCCTGGTATCTTTTGGCTCAATACCTGATGGATTATTTGATCCCACAATATGAAGGGCGATTACATGAAATGCAACTACACCAACTATTAAAAATGCAATTAACCAATGTAATACATAAAAACGATTTAAAGCAGCGTCTCCTACAGCATAATCACCCCACAACCATGTGACTACAGATTCTCCAACTAAAGGAATTGCCGAGAAAAGATTTGTTATCACTGTTGCTCCCCAATAGCTCATCTGACCCCAGGGAAGGGTATAACCAAGAAAGGCAGTTGCCATCATTAAAAAAAATATAACAATTCCTATTAACCACATTAATTCTCGAGGATTTTTATAAGATCCATAATACAGACCTCTAAAGATGTGAAGGTAGACAGCTATAAAGAAAAAAGATGAAAGATTCATGTGCGCGTATCGAATTAACCATCCGAAATTCACATCACGCATAATCTTCTCAACTGATTCAAACGCGTATTTTGCATCAGGCTTATAATGCATACCTAAACTTAGCCCTGTAATAATCAAAAGAATTAAACAAATAGTAAGTATTCCTCCGAAGCTCCAGAAGTAACTTAGAGATCTTGGAACTTGAAAATCCAAATACTCATGCTTAAACATTCGAATAATAGGAAGTCTATCGTCTATCCAGCCCGCTACCCCGGTAAAAGGAGATCCGCCCATTTTATTAGTGTGAACTGGCTCAAAGCTTTCTTTAGATTTTGAAGTATCGTCGCTCATTATAAATATTTTATCCTATTTTAATTTTGTCACTTCCAACAAAGTCATACTGTGGAACTTCTAAATTTGTTGGCGCTGGTCCTTTTCTAATTCTTCCAGAGGTATCATAATGTGATCCATGACAAGGACAAAACCAACCATTAAAATCTCCTTTTCCTGCTATAGGTACGCATCCAAGGTGGGTGCAGACACCGACAACAACTAACCACTCTTCTTTTTTAACTCTTTTTTTATCTTCCTCAGGATCTATTAAATCCTTCATATTTACTTGTTGTGCTTTTGAAATCTCTTCTTTTGTTCTTCTTTTTATAAAAACTGGTTTTCCTCTCCAAAGCACAGTCATCTCCTGCCCTTCTTTGATTTTTGAAATATCCACTTCAATAGAGGCTAAAGCCTTAACTGAAGAATCTGGATTCATATGAGTTATAATAGGTAATACGCCAGCTCCAACGCCAACTGCACCAACTGTGGCCGTCACCGTTGTTAAAAAATCTCTTCGTGTAGACTTGTCTTTTTTGTTTTCGCTCATTTTTTATTTAGAAAGTTTCATGTATATATGAAAAATTAATAATATAGTTCTATAGCCACGATGACGCATAATGTTTAAAAATGATTAATATTGCCCTTTATCAACCAGATATACCACAAAATACAGCCGCTATAATAAGAATATGCTCATGTCTGGGAATTGGTTTGGAAATTATTAAACCATGCGGGTATTTCTTTGATAAAAAAAAGCTAGATAGGATTTATTTAGACTATCTAGATAATTGCAGACTAAAATTTTTCGAATCATATGGAGATTTTTTATTGGAAAAAAAGGAATCGAGATTAATTTTGTTAACTACAAAATCGGAAAACAATTACACCAAATTTACATACCACAAAAATGACACTCTGATATTTGGTAAAGAAAGTGCGGGAGTTCCTGATGTTGTGCATAAAAACATAAAAGATAGATTGACCATACCTATGAATAAAAATGTGAGATCTTTGAATATAGCCTCCTCTGTGGCTATAGTTTCCTCTGAAGCATTAAGACAAATTAATTTATGAATAAGAAATATAATATTTTAAAAAAAAAATTAACGACAGATTGGTTTCGGAATTTAAGAGACAAAATTTGTCTGGAGTTTGAAAACATAGAAAATAACTATTCAAGAAAAAAAATAAAATTTACCAGAAAAAAATGGAAAAAATCAAAAATTAAATCTGAGGGTGGTGGTGAAATTTCTATGCTCAGAGATGGAAAGATATTTGAAAAAGTTGGAGTGAATATTTCAGTGGTGAGCGGTTCTTTTGACAACAACTTCAAAAAGAAAATTCCAGGTACTGAAAAAAGTTCCAAATTTTGGGCAGCAGGTATTTCATTGGTTGCTCATTTTCAAAACCCAAAAATTCCATCCCTTCATTTTAATACCCGATTCATTGTGACCGCTAAAGAATGGTTTGGTGGCGGCATGGATGTAACTCCATGCATTGCAGATATCAAACAGAAAAAATATTTTCATCGAGAATTAAAAAAGACATGCGATCTTCATAGTAAAAATTATTATAAAAAGCACAAATTAAATTGCGATAAATATTTTTTCTTGCCCCACAGAAATGAGCCTAGAGGTGATGGTGGAATTTTTTACGACTACTTAAATACAGGTGACTGGGAGAAAGATTTTTCCTATACAAAAGATGTTGGGCTTGTTTTTTTAAAAATTGCCAAGACCATTATTGAAAAAAAGATAAATCAAAAATGGAGTGACAAAGAAAAAAAACAACAATTAATTAAAAGAGCTAGATACGCAGAGTTTAATTTGCTTTTTGATCGTGGGACTAAATTTGGTCTAGCTACCGGTGGAAACATTGAGGCGATATTTATGTCTTTACCCCCTTTGGCATCGTGGTAATAATTAAACTCAATGGAAAAAGAACCAATTACAATTCAAGGTCTTGAAAAAATCAAAGCTGAGCTTGATGAGCGAAAACACGTTACCAGGGCTAAAATTGTGGCTGCTATTTCAGAAGCACGATCACATGGCGACCTAAAGGAAAATGCGGAGTATCATGCTGCAAAAGAAGAGCAAGGCCTTAACGAGAAACGAATTCAAGAACTAGAAACTTCGATAGCAATGGCAGAAGTTATAGATATTACAAAAATAAAAGCTGATAACAGAGTAATTTTTGCAAGCACAATAGTCGTCAAAGATTTAGAAAATGAAAAAAAAACTACCTACAAAATAGTAGGCAGAGATGAGTCTGATGTTAAAAATGGTTTAATCTACTTCAAGTCTCCCCTAGGACGAGGATTTATAGGAAAGCAAAAAGATGACTTTGTAACTATAGAAACTCCATCTGGTGAAAAGAGTTTTGAAATTATGGATATAAAATATATCTAGTCTTAAAAGGCAAGCATTGCCTGATTTTTTTCTAGATTTAAAATTTTTCCAAACCCAGGGTAAATAAAATTAAAAAAATCTAAAATATTTGCATCTTCTAGAATTTGTCTTGAATTTTTTACCAAAATAATTTTCTTTAACTCTTTTTTTAATCTATTGTTAGAAAGCTTCTTAATGCTTTCCCTGCTAGTAAAAATAAAATCTAGCACACCTGCATTATGCTTATGCTGGGAATACGCGTAAAAGAAACGAAAATATCTTAATGCCCTTACATAATCTTCCTTAATGCTAATTTCAGGTTCGGAAATAAATTTAATTTTTCCATTAATTAGGTCTTCCCTTCCATTGAAAGGATCTAGATATATAATTTTTTTTTCGACTAAATTGTTCCATCCACAATAGATTGCATTAATAGTAAAATCTCTTCTATTGGCATCTAACCGCCAGTCGTCTGTAAAGAGTATTTTTGCATACCTTCCGTCTGGAAGCAAGTCCTGTCGGAGCGTAGTAATTTCAAATTTAATATCATTAATTATAGCCGTAACCACGCCAAAATTAATTGCAGAATCTTTTGTTTTGATATTATTTTGATTAAGAACTCCTATGACTTTATTTGGGAGCAGAACTGTGGCTAAATCAATATCTTTAATTTCCTGTCCCAAAATTACATCTCTGACGCAGCCGCCAACAAATTTTGTATGAATATTTTTATCCAGCGTAGGATTGAGTAATTTATAAATTTCTAAAGCTTCTGGAATTAAGTTGAGATTCATTGCCATTCCTAAAATTTGGCTGGGGCTCCAGGGATCGAACCTGGGATGACGGGATCAAAACCCGTTGCCTTACCGCTTGGCTAAGCCCCAATTTATGCAGTTATGTAATTGTTTTAGTTACTGCTGTCCAATAACTTCTGTATTTAATTTTAACCAATTTTTGGCATTTTAAAAGGCTTTTCTTGCTTTTAAAAACTGCATAACAACAAGAACCGCTACCGCTCATTTGGATAAAATCGCAAATATTTTGTCTTTCCAAAAAAGCAAGTAAATTACTCATTGGAAGATTTAGTTTTTTTGCAGATAGTAGCAAGTCGTTGCCTGCAATATTTAAAAAATTAAAAATATTTTTTCTAATCATTTTCTTAGCAACGTCTATTTTTAGTTTTTTGCTAAATATTTTATTATTTTGATAAATGGTTTTTGTAAAATTTGGCTTATTAGGGAAAATTAGCAAAATATTTAGTTTAATTTTGGCCTTATAAGAATAAACTTTGTCTCCGTAGCCTGAAATAAATTTTAAATACGAATCTGCAAAAACTTTAGAATCAGCTCCAATAGATCTGTATATTTGTTTTAAATTATTTTTTTTTATTTTTAAATTAAATCTTTTTTGCAAAAACTTCAAAATAGTAACAGCATTAGAGGTTCCACCTCCTAGGCCAGAACCGACAGGAATATTTTTTTTTACCTTAATTGTAAAATTTTTTTCTTTAATTTTCTTATTGAGCTTTTTTAACAAAGAAATTACTGAAACAATTGAATTATTTTTATTAGAGATTGATTTTGAAAACTCACCAAAAAACTTAACACTCGTTTGCTTATTTTTGTTTTCAAGGACGGTAATCTCGTCAAAAACTCCAACGTGAGAAATAAGACTGTCGATTTCATGATAGTTATTAGATAGCTTTTTTATAACCCTTAAATATAGATTTATTTTAGCTGGTGAACGAAGATGATATTTTTTAATTAATTCCATTCAATAATTTAGTATTTAATCTATCTGCTCTTTCCCTGTCTATGCTTAGAAGCTTAGTTGCATTTCTCCAGATATATCGAGCTTGAATTTTTTTATTATTTTTCCACAAAACGTCTCCGTAATGATCGTAGACCTCCGCTTCATAGGGAGTTTGTTCATAAGCTATTTGAAGCAATTTTTCAGCCTCATCAAAATCATTAGACAAATAATACGCCCAACCCAAAGAATCTATAATATATCCTAACTTCCATTTGCTTAGCTCAACTGCATCTTTTAACATTTTTTTAGATCTATCAAGATTAACGCCTCTTTCTAGCCAGCTATACGCCAGGTAATTGATAACAACATATTCTTTTGGTGAGTACTCTAATGATTTAAGAAAATCTTTATCTGCACGATCCCAATTACCTAATCGCTCGTTACAGATTCCTCTATAATAGTAGAACCTCCAATCCAATTCATTCAGAGAGGCAATTTTTTCTGCCCGCTGGTAATAATCAAGGGAAATATTGTATTCTTTGTTGCTGCGGTAATAATTTGCCAAATCTATTAATTTTGAAAATTTAAAATATTTACTTTCTGATAAGTTTTTTTTCAAACCTTCTGGTAACACTTGTGTTTTATCCTTCTCTCGATCTCGCAACAACTTGTTGAAATTAATATACCAATAAAATTCACTGCCCAAAGATGCCACGCTAAGAGACAGCTCCTCGTCATAGTAGTTCTCATTTTGCAAAGAATAATTTTCAAAATTTAATAACTTATTTGAGATGAATCTGGGATTTAAATAATTAGACAAAGAAACAAGTAATTTAGACAGATCAATTTGGTCTTGCTGTTGGACCACGTTAGCAAACAAATACAGTAGCTCAGAAATTCCATGGTTAACATCCTTAGAATTATAATTTTTGGTAAAAAAAGAAGAATTTCCTTCTTTTAATGAAATATAGCTTTGCCTCATTAACAGATTGTTTGGGTCTTCAAGTAATTGCCTCTTTATAATCTGCTCTGCTTCATCAATTTTATTTTTCTTAATTAAATAAATAGAATGAAAAAAATGATAACGTCCTAATTTTGGTTGTTTTAAAATTTTTGCACTTGTTTTGTTATAGAGATCATCATTTCCAACATAATCATAAATTAAAAGGCTTTGGATTAATTTTATATTAGCAAAAGAAGTTTTTAATTTTTTAATATTAAATTCCTGCAAAGCAGTGTTATCAGCATCAAGCCATAAATTAATATAATTATTAAGCTCTAAAAATAATAAGTTGCTATCCTTGGATGTTTCAAATTTTTTTTTCGCTAAAGAATAATTTCTGTTTTTTATTAAATAAATTCCTTCTATAAATTGAAATAAAAAATTTTCTTTATACTCATTATCAAGACTTGAAATTACCTTGCTGGCTTCAGAAAGTTTTCCTTCCATTGCCAGGGAAAAAATGTACTGAAAATTATAAGCATCGTGACTAGTAGCTAAGGCGGGAGCTTTGGAAAAAAAAACATTAGCCTCAGAGTACTTATTGTGACTTATTGATCTCGATGCTTTTAAGTAATTTGAGATATAATCAGATGATAGAGTTGGATTTTTTGACTGAAATAATGCTGCATCAGCAAAATTTAAATAAATAAAGAAAGAAAATGTAGTAATAATTAAGCTATTTTTTAACTTAGAAGTCATGGCTATTAAAAATTTAAAAAAACATTCAAGTGAAAGTATCAGACAATATTACCACTCTACTGGCTTGTATGACAGTTTAATTTACAGAGAAATTTCTCCCAATAAGAACATGTCTCCAGAGGAAAGAATCGGCAATCTCATTCAAAAAATCAAAAAAAATTCAATCAAATTTAATAAGGATCCAAACAATATTCAATTTTCAAATAAAAATTTAAATTCAAAAATTATGATTATTGGAGACATGCCAAGTCATAGTGATGAAAAAAACAATTCTTTATTTTCAGATGAGGCAGGCGATCTTTTGAATAAGATGCTGCAAGCCATTTCTTTATCGACGGATAAAGTTTACTTAACCAATATTGTTCATTTTTATACAAATGAAAATAAGCAAAACTACATAAATCAAAAAAACATATTAAAAAAATTAACACATGAACACATTGAAATAATTCAGCCTAAAATAATTTTTTTACTCGGGTCTTTACCGTTAGAGATATTGTTTGGCACGGATTACTCCATAGCAAAAAACAGGGGTCAGTGGCTTCAATACCGGACTAAAGAAAGCACAATTGATACACTCGCCTCTTTCCATCCAAATTTTTTAATTAAACAACCTAATCAAAAAAAAAATTCGTGGGTTGATTTGCAGATACTTGAGCAGAAAATAAAACAATTAAATATTAAATAGTGCTTACGCTTGATAAAGAGAGGGGAAAAAATTCCATTATTATCGGAGTTGACGAAGTTGGCAGGGGACCATTGGCTGGTCCTGTGGTTGCTGCTGCAGTTATTCTGCATAAAGATATTTGCTTGGATGGAATTGACGATTCTAAAAAACTTTCTGCAAAAAAAAGGGATGATCTTTTTTTAAAAATTTTATCTTTTTCCAAGTTTGCAATTGGGTTTTCCACTGTTGAGGAGATTGATAGACAAAATATATTGCAGGCATCTTTATTGGCAATGAGAAGAGCTTTTGATAGCATTGGCATAAAAAATGCTGCGGTATTAGTCGATGGACAATTCAGTTTTGACAAGGAAAATAGAAATATAAAAACATGTATCAATGGAGATCAAATATACCCCTCTATTGCAGCGGCATCTATTGTTGCTAAGGTGGTAAGGGATCGGTACATGTGCTTGCTTGCAAAAAAATTTGGTGTGTACGGGTGGGATAAAAATTCAGGCTATGGGACTGCGAAGCACTTGCTTGCTTTGGAGAAGCATGGGGTAACTCCGTTGCACAGAAAAACTTTTGCTCCGGTACACAAGATATTGTTTAAAAAATAAAAAAATCACTAAACTTGGGTATTAGCTAATTGACTTTGGTCAGTCTTTAAAGTTTATTCTACTTCAAGTTGAATATAAAAATGACCAAAAAATCATACGAAAACAAGATTCTGCAGGGAAATTCGATAGAAATTTTGAAAAAAATTCCTGACGAAACATTTGATTTAGTTTTTGCAGACCCCCCTTATAATCTTCAACTAGATAAAAACCTGGAAAGACCTGATAATAGCAAAGTCTCAGCCGTTAATGATAAGTGGGATCAATTTTCTTCTTTTAAGCAGTACGATAATTTTACATCTGAATGGTTAAGCGAATGCAGAAGAGTTTTGAAAAAGAATGGAGCAATTTGGGTTATAGGAACTTACCATAATATTTTCAGAGTTGGCAAAACTATACAAGATTTAGATTTTTGGATTTTAAATGATGTTATTTGGAACAAAAAAAACCCGATGCCCAATTTTAAGGGCACCCGATTTACCAATGCGCATGAAACATTAATTTGGGCTGCAAAAGAAAAAAAATCAAAATATACTTTTAATTACAATTCGCTGAAGTGCTTTAATGATGACAAACAACTTCGCTCCGATTGGAGCTTGGCAATTTGCAGCGGAAATGAAAGGTGCAAAAAAAATGGAGAAAAAGCTCACAATACACAAAAGCCCGAAGCATTGCTCTATAGAGTCATTTTGTCCACAACCAATAAAGGCGATTTAATTTTAGACCCTTTTTTTGGTAGTGGTACCACAGGAGCTGTTGCTAAAAAGCTAGGTAGAAATTTTTGCGGAATAGAAAAAGAAAAAAAATATATAGAAGTTGCTAAAAAAAGAATTGATAACATTCGTCCTATTGAAGATGAATATCTAAAAACTATTCAGAAAAAAAGAAATGAAAAACGAATACCTTTTGGAATGCTTGTGGAGAGTGGAATTATAGAGCCTGGATTAAGTCTTTATGATAATAAAAAAAAATATACGGCAAAGGTTATGGCTGACGGAAGTATAGGCTGTAAAAATATTGTAGGGTCCATTCACAAAGTTGGAGCTGAGCTAGAAGGTGCTCCCTCTTGCAATGGTTGGTCGTATTGGCACTTTAATATTGAAGGAAAATTACAGCCGATTGACTATCTAAGACAAAAAATTAGATCACAATCTAATTTTTAAATTTGTAATTATAAATTTTTCCAAAAAATAAATTCGCAAGCAACTTATACTTGCACACAATTCTAATAAAAAAATTCCTTATAAGTTTCATCCAGAAATTGCTCAGATGGTAAGTTGATAAATTTTTACTAGACTTGGAAACAATCGAAGACACTCTGCCCAATCTTTGCGAACTAAAATGATCTATCGAAAATATTTTATTTTCAAACATTTTGGCTAAACAATAAGCATCCTCAACCGATTGAGCCGCTCCTTGAGCGTGAAATGGCATCATTGCGTGAGATGCGTCTCCTATAATAAAAACATTATTATTACCAAATGTTATTTTTCTGTGGGAATAAATGGGCCATTTATAAATATTTTTTGCTGAAGAAATTATTTTCTTAATATCTGCGTGCGCATCGTCTGAAATGTCCAAAAGATTATCGACATATACTGACTGATCATGACCTTCTACTAGGCAAGAAGAGTCTGAGTTAAATATTGCTGTGAAACTATAATCTCCTCTTTTGTTAATTGGGTAGAAAACAAAATGCTTTTTATCACCCAAAAATAACTCCACATTTGAATTGCCTATATCATCAATATGCTGCACCACACCCTTGTATGCAATGACTTTGCTTTTTTGCAAAGATTCGTTTTTGCATATGCTGTTTCGAATTTTTGAAAACATGCCGTCAGCAACCACTATAAAATCAAATTTTTCGGAATTGCCGTCGGGGAAAAAAATAGAATTGTCCTTAACTGAAACCACCTCTTTATTAAAAAGCTCTACTTTCTCATTAATTCGATTTATTAAAAAATTGATAAGCACGTTTCTGTCAAGACAAACATAATCATCCCTATCTTTGTTAAAATTTTTTAATGACAGTTTACCAATAATTTTTTTATTACGGTAATCAGAAATATTTATATTCTCTATTTCGGAAAAAGCATCTTGATTTATTTGGTTAAAATTGATTTTATTCAAAACTCTTCTAGCATTATTGGAAATTTGGATGCCACTTGGATGAACACTTGAATAATTATTTTTTTCGAAAATTCTAATATTAAATTTATTGTCGTCTCTAAGGAAGTTCGCAAATACCAATCCAGAAATTCCACCCCCAATAATCCCAACTGAAATTTTATTATTCATAAATATCTGCCGATTTTAAAAGTTTTTGAGCCAAAACGGAAATGGTAAATTCTTTTATTTTTTTTCTGTCTACCCAGAAATAAGGGCTTTTGTCAAAGATAACATTTTTTACTTTGAGAATTTGAATGTGCATGACGAAATTAGACATTTTGTACAAAAGATGTTTGTGAAACGATTTTTCTACCTGACCTTTTTCAAATATTTTATTAATAATTTGTTGATAATTTTTATCTCTAGATTCAATCAATGGAAGATTGACTAATCCGTTCAGGAAATTAAATTTTTCATTTAATGAAAAAAGTATTTTATTTTTTTTTTTAACGTACAGAGCATAAAAATATTTTTTTTTGATTAACTTGGATTTAATTTGAGGACTAAATTTATTTTTTTTACAAGAAATACAGTCCGCTTTTAAAGGACACTGATTACACTGAGGATCTTTTGGAGAACACAACAAGGCTCCTATCTCCATCAACCCTTGCATAAGATCGCTTGAACCTTTTTTCACCTTCATTAATTTTAATTTTTTTTCTATATTAAAAATTAATTTATCTTCCTGATTAAGAAAAAAGATTCTGGAAATGACTCTTTTCACATTTCCATCAATGCCTATAAATGGCTTATCTTTTGCAATAGATAAAATTGCTGATGCTGTGTAGTCACCAATTCCAGGTAAATTTTTTAATTCTAAAAAGGAATCGGGTAATTTTCCTCTGTAATTTTTCACTACAATTTTTGCTATTTGATGCAAATTTCTCGCTCTACGGTAATAACCTAGGCCTTCCCATAATTTTAATACACTCGTAATACGAGATTTTGAAAGAGACTTAATTGATGAAAACTTTTTATAAAACTTATTAAAATAAGGTATCACGGTAGAAACCTTAGTTTGTTGAAGCATAATCTCGCTTAACAAGACCTTGTAGTCTCTATCTGATGAATTTTTATAAACTCTCCAAGGTAGATCCCGCTGGTGTTTTTGATACCAAGCAATAATTTTTTTTGATAATATTTGGCTCATATCAATTTATGAATAAATTTACACAATACAAAGTATATCAGGGATTGAAGCCAATCAAATCGCTTCTTCCAAAAGATGTGCGCAAGCTCATAAGCTCTCAAAAAAATTCTTTTGAGGATCTAAAATCAAAGTGGAGCACTATTGTTGGGAGTGAGATTTCCCTACTTGCCACTCCAGAAAAAATCAAACAGAGCTCTATTAATGATGAGAAAACCTTATTTTTAAACGTTCCTAAGGAAAATATTATTGAGATCGACTATTCAAGGGACTACATAGTTGAAAAGCTCAATTCATACTTTGGTTATCATTTTATTAACAAGGTAGTTATTAACTCTTTTACAGTTAGCAAATTAAAAAATCATACTGTAAACAAAGCTCCTATTTTAAATGAAAATTTATCAAAAAAAATAGGCCTAATTAAAAACGAAAAACTTAAAAATGCATTTAAAGACTTTTTTAAAAATGAAGATTAGCAGTCTTGCAAAATTAGTCTTATTACTACTTTTGTTTACTTGTCCCGTGAAAGCACTGGAGACAACGGACCATCTTATTGGAAAAGACGGTGCAAAAATAAAAATTGAAATTTTTTCATCTCTCACTTGTCCTCATTGTGCAAAATTACACCTGAATGTTTTGCCAGAGTTAATTAAAAATTATGCCGATACAGAAAAGGCAAGCATAAATTTAAAAGATTTTCCCCTCGATCTCCCGGCCCTAAATGCTGCAAAAATTGCCAAATGCATTTCACCAAAAAAAATATTAAAATACTATGATACTATTTATTCAACTCAGCCTGATTGGGTAACTGGAAGCAATATCGGAGAAATTAATAAAAAATTAAAAAAAATATCTCTTGAATTTGGCTTAAATAACGAAACATTTGAACCTTGTTTAAATAATGAGAAAAATGAAGAGCTTGTGTTAAAAAGCAGAATTGAAGCTCAAAAAAAATACAATATTAACTCGACTCCCACTATAATTATTAACAACAAAAAATATAATGGGGACTACACTTTTTCTGCTATTTCAAAATACATAGAAAAACTAAATTAAAAAATGAAATTTAAGAAACTAGAGGTTGTAGGTTTTAAGTCTTTTGCAGACAAAACATCTTTTCATTTTGAGGACGGTTTAACTGGAATTGTAGGACCAAATGGCTGCGGGAAATCAAATATTGTTGAAGCACTAAGGTGGTGCATGGGAGAAACGTCAGCAAAAAGCTTGCGTGGATCTGGAATGGAAGACGTAATTTTTTCAGGAACAACTTCAAGGCCGTCTAAAAACTTGTGCGAAGTAGCTCTAAAATTAGAAAATGACAATAGACTACCCCAATTTAAAGATATGCCCGAGATAGAGGTTAGGAGAAAAATAGAAAAAGATAAAGGCTCAAAATATTATTTAAACGGAAGAGAAGTTAGGGCAAAAGATATTCAAATATTATTTGCAGATCTTTCAACAGGTCCCCACTCTCCTTCCATGGTGAGCCAAGGCAGAGTTGGTTCTTTGGTCACCGCAAAACCAACGGACAGAAGAGCAATTTTAGAAGAGGCAGCTGGTATCAGTGGCCTCCATGTCAGAAGGCATGAAGCAGAACTTAGGCTTGATGCTGCAGAAAATAATTTAAAAA
Organism: uncultured Pelagibacteraceae bacterium; assembly: GCA_963925905.1. GTDB lineage: Bacteria > Pseudomonadota > Alphaproteobacteria > Pelagibacterales > Pelagibacteraceae > IMCC9063. Next base: position 21,321 of record CAWUVR010000056.1, on the reverse strand, counting down.
AAGCTGATGACATAATGAAACAAATTGAAAATCAACTTAAGAGCTTATTAAAACAAGCTGAAGAAGCGTCTAAATACAAAAACATATCTAATGAAATACAGCATTTAGAGGCAAAGCTTGTTTATTTTCAATCTAAAGAAGTTGAAAAATCAATTCTGGTTGCGCAAGAAGAATTAGGTGAAGTTGAAGATGAAATTAGCGCTGTAAATATTGATAAAAATTTTAACGAGAATGCTCTTAAAGAAGAAAGTCAAAAAATTACACCCTTGAGAAATGAAAATGCTCAATTAAATGCAAAACTGCAAAGACTTAATTTGGAATTTGAGCAAATAAGCGAAGAAGAAGGAAGGGCTAAAAACGAAGTAGAAAAAATTAAAAAAGAAATTAAACAAATCAACATAGATATCGATCGTGAAAAACAAATTATTAACGACTCTTCCTCTAATGAAAAGAGACTATTAAATGAAAGATCTGATATTGAAGAAACAGAAAAAACTTCTTCCGAAGTAGAGGAGCAAGCAGAAAAAGACTACAAAGAATCTTTGAGTGAGCTGAACAAAGAACAGGAAGTCCTAAACAAATTGTCTGAAAAAATATTCTCACAAATTGGTGGTTTTGAATTTGGGGTTATAAAAAGAAAAACTAGCCAACTTTCGTCTCTCATTGACAACATTAGCCTAAGATTAAAAACACAATCAGAATCAACTGACAATTACGATGCTCCTGCACTTAAAGGAAAGATCATTGAATTTTATAATGAATTTAAAAATATTGAAGATTTAATTAAACAGATAAATTTTGATTTGGAAGCTGCTGAGCCTCAAGCAAATTTAAACTCTGACTTGACCAACAAAATAAAGCAGGAATTTCTTGAAAAATTAAAAATTGTATCTGAGTTGCAAGGAAAATATGCTTCTAGACTAAGTAAATACGAGAACCTAAAGCAAGACAGTTTAAAAAGAAAAGAAAGATTAAAGAATATTGATAGTGAAATAAAAAACTGGATAGATTTAAAAAATAGTTCTGAACAGAAGTTCAAAGAATTAAACGCTAGACTTAAAGGCAGTGAGGAAGTTTTAACTGAAGAAGAAATTAAACCAGGAACTATTGCCGAAAAAAAAGGTACTTATGTTCAAAATATAGAAAATGTCAAAGAAGATATTGTACAAATCAACGAACAGCTAACTTCTAAAGAAGAGTCCGTAAAATTAATTAACCAAAAACTATATGATATCAATGGAGTGGTTTTGGGTATTACTGAAAGAAAAGTAAGGGCACAAACAATCATAGAGGGATTAAAAGACAAAAAAAAAGAAATTGAATTAAAATCTCTTAGCGAATTTAAACACACCCTTGAAGAATTGCCGAATTTTGCCGGTATCGATATTGAAGAAGATATCCAGGCAAACAAAATCGACAATCAAATTCAAAAATTAAAAGACCAGAGAGAAAAGATGGGAGCGATCAATCTTAGGGCCGATAATGAAACACAAGAGCTGCAAGATCAAATTGATAGAATGATGAATGACCGAAAAGATTTAGTTCAGGGAATTCAAAAACTAAAAGGATCTATTAATGACTTAAATCAAAAAGGAAGGGAAAGATTGTTAGATGCATTTGAAAAAGTCAGTAGAAAATTTAATGATGTTTATACAAAACTTTTTGCCGGTGGAAATGCAAGACTGGAGCTCATAGAGTCAGATGACCCCCTTGAGGCTGGTCTGGAATTGCTCGCTAGCCCTCCTGGTAAAAAACTACAGTCCATCACTTTACTTTCGGGTGGTGAACAAGCGCTGACTGCAATGGCTCTAATTTTTGCTGTCTTCTTGATAAACCCGTCTCCTATTTGCATCCTTGATGAGGTTGATGCGCCATTAGACGATGCAAACGTAACTAGATTCTGCGCTCTTCTAGACGAGCTATCTAATGTTACTGATACAAAATTTGTTGTTATTACCCATCATGCACTTACAATGTCTAGAATGAATAGATTGTATGGAGTTACAATGGCTGAAAGAGGTGTTAGCCAACTAGTTGCCGTAGATCTTGAAAAAGCAGAGGGAATGGTTGCTTAGTCTCTCTAATTTAGAATGAATGACATCAAAGACTTAGATACAAAAATTAAAAGACTCAGTACAAAAGAAGTAGAATCTGACACAAAACCCAATTCTTCGATGGGTATTGCCATGAGACTTAGTAGTGAAATGGTTGCTGCCGTTTTTGTCGCAAGTTTAATTGGCTATTATTTGGACAAATGGCTAAAAACTGGCCCGTTTTTGCTAATTTTTTTTTTCTTTTTAGGGGCAGTAACTGGGATTTTAAATGTTGTGCGAACTTCCAAAATGATTAATAAGGACTAAAATATTTAAAAATATGGCTACAAATCCAATGCTCCAATTTGAAGTGCATTCAATTGGTCCAAAAATTCAAATAGGAAATTTTGACATTTCCTTCACAAACGCAAGCTTGTTTATGGTGCTTACAGTTGCGCTTATCTCAATTTTTTTTATCTTAGCAACTCAAAAAAAATCTTTAATTCCAAATAAAATACAATTAATTGCTGAGATGATTTATGAATTTGTTTCAAAAATGATAAGTGATACCGCCGGCAAAGATGCCCGACCTTATTTTCCCTTTATACTGAGCTTGTTTTTGTTTGTACTGGTTTCCAATATGATTGGAATGGTTCCCTACTCTTTTACGGTGACTAGTCATATTATTGTTACTTTTGTAATGGCTTTTTTTGTATTTATAGGAGTTACCGTCATTGGATTTATGACGCACGGAATATCTTATTTAAAATTATTTGTACCCTCTGGGGTACCTGCGGTTTTGCTACCCCTGATAGTAGTTATAGAAATCATTTCGTATCTTAGTCGACCTATTAGTTTATCGGTTCGACTTTTTGCAAACATGATGGCTGGACATACAATGTTAAAAGTTTTTGGAGGATTTGTTGTCAGTCTAGGTATTCTTGGTGGCTGGTTGCCCCTTGGATTTTCAATTGCACTTACTGGTTTGGAGATTTTAGTTGCATTTCTTCAGGCATATGTTTTTGCAATATTAACGTGCATTTATTTAAACGATGCACTTCATTTACACCACTAACAAAGGAGAGAAAAAATGGAAGTAGCAGCAGCAAAAATGATTGGAGCAGGTCTAGCGGCAATCGCATTGGCAGGAGCAGGTGTTGGAATTGGTACAATTTTTGGTAGTTATCTATCAGGTGCCATGAGAAACCCTTCGGCAGCCCAAAAGCAGTTTCCTAACTTATTATTAGGATTTGCATTGGCTGAAGCAACTGGATTGTTTGGTCTAGTTATTGCGTTAATTATTCTTTTCGCTTTTTAATTAAGTTAATGGATAAAATTTTATTCTTATCTGTTATCTTTAGCTCTGCTGCTGTTCAAGCAGCAGAGAAAGCGGGGATGCCACAGCTAGATCCAACAACTTGGTTTCCTCAAGTTTTTTGGTTGGTTATCACCTTTTCTTTTCTGTACATTGTAATTGCGAAAGTAGTTTTGCCGAGATTGTCAGAAAGCATCGAGCAAAGAAATGATCATATAAGTGAGAATATTGATGAGGCGAGTTCTTTAAAAAATCAAGCAGAAGAGAAATACCAAGAGTATCTAAAAGTAATAGCTCTTGCAAAAAAAGAAGCTCAAGATCTAATGAGTGAAAATAAAAAAGAATTACAGGCTGAATTTGAAAATAAAAAAAAAGAGATTAGCAAAAAACTAGAAGAAAAATTGGAAGAAGTAGATAAGGAAATTAAGGAATTTAAAAAAGAAGCAATTGGGAATATTAATAGCATTTCAACAGAAATAGCAAAAGAGCTGGTGAAAACCGTTGCCAAAACTGATACAAATAACACAAGTGCTAGCACTATTGTTGACGAGGTTTCTAAGCAGTATCTAAGGGGGCTTAACTAATGGACGCAACTTTTTGGGTAGCTGTATCTTTCTTTTTGTTTATTGCTTTTTTAATTTACAAAAAAATACCAGGATTGGTTGGCAAGAATCTTGATGAAAAAATTCAAGAAATTAAACAAAAAATAGAAGATGCTGAAAATTTAAAAATTGAAAGCAATAAGCTTTTGAGCAAATATCAAGATCAGCTAGACCAATCAAAAAAAGAGTGTGAAGAAATCTTATTAAGAGCTACCAAAGTAAACGCTGAAGAATCATCTGCAATGGAAGAAAAGATAAGCTCCATGCTGACTGCTAGAGAGAAAAACATTAATGAAAAAATTACTCAGGCAAAAAATAACGCTATAAAAGAGGTTAAGAAAATTTCAACTATCATAGCCATTGAGAGTGCTAAAAAAATTATCTCCCAGACTCTGGAGAAAAATAAAGTTGAAGATATTAATCACACGAGTGTTCAAGAAAGTATCGCAAGCTTAAAAAAAAGTATCTAATTATTTACTTATGAGATCCGTCACAAAAGGGTGGGTTTTTTGTTTTCTTGCAGTTGCATAAAAAATAATCTTTTGTCTCCGCTACTTCAAAGTGCAAAGATTTAAATTCTCCTGCAACTTTGTGCGTTCCATCACAAAAAGGTTGCTTTCCTGAAAGACCGCATGTGCACCAAAAGTATTTTTTTCCGCTTTCCAAAGACACTTTGTCTGGAAAATTTTTTATTGTTTTTGGATTATTCATAGTAAAAGTATTTACTTGATATTAATAAAAAAATGAAGAAAAATATAATTATTGTTGGCTCTGGGTTTGGTGGTATTGCCGCTGCACTTAGAATGCGCTCAAAAGGCCATGAGGTTACATTGCTGGAAAAGCATCCAGATCTAGGGGGAAGAGCCAGGGTATTTAAAAAAAATGGATTTATTTATGATGCCGGTCCCACGGTCATAACTGCTCCTTATTTATTCGAGGAGTTGTTCTCTTTGTTTAATAAAAACATATCTAACTATGTCAAAATCGTTCCTTTGGATTTGTGGTATCGATTTGTTTTTGAAGATGGATCCACTTTTGATTACTCAGGCAATGAAAATCAAATGCGCACTGAAATTGAAAAATTTTCTAAAAAAGATTTTTATGGCTATGAAAAATTAATAGATTTTAGTAAAAAAATATTTAACAAAGGTTTTGTAGATTTGTCTGCGAAACCTTTTCATAGTATTTTGTTTATGCTAAAGCAAGCACCCGCTTTACTGAAGCTTAAAAGCTATCAATCAGTTTATCAACTAGCATCTAGCTATATTTCAAATGAAAAATTAAGACGAGTATTTAGTATGCACTCACTACTTGTTGGTGGAAATCCATTTACGACGACTTCTATTTATGCCCTAATTTTATTTTTAGAAAAAAAATGGGGAATCCATTATGCCATGGGTGGCACTGGGAATATTGTGCTGGCTTTGGAAAAGCTAATGAAAGAAGAAGGAGTAAAAATTATAAAAAATGCAGAGGTTACCGAGTTCATTACAAAACAAGATAAAATTGTAGGTGTTAAATTAAAAACAAATCAAATATTCACTGCCGATTACGTTGTTTGCAATTCAGACCCTCCCAATGTCTATAAGAACTTAATCAAGACAAATAAAAAATACAATTTCCTATTCAGAAAAAAAGTAAACCGAATGAACTATTCGATGGGTTTGTTTGTTTATTACTTTGGTACTAAGGTAAAATATGAAAATGTTGCGCACCATACCATTTGTTTTGGAAAATCATACGAAGAGCATTTAAATAAAATTTTTGAAAAAAAAGTTTTGTCGGAGGATATTAGCTACTATCTGCATAGACCGTCTGCTACTGATCCAGAGATGGCTCCCGAAGGTCAAGATGCATTTTATGTTCTAGTTCCAGTTCCCAATAACTTATCCAAAATTGATTGGGTCAAAGCGGGAGATCAATTTAGAGATCTTGTTATTAAAAAAATGTCAAAAACGCTTTTGCCTGGTCTTAAAGAGAATATAATAAATGATTTTTATCTTACTCCTGATTATTTCGAAAAAGAACTGTCTACATTGCATGGATCAGGTTTTTCCATTCAACCAAAATTTACCCAATCTGCCTACTTTAGATTTCATAACCAATCTGAAGTTTTTAAAAATCTTTATTTTGTAGGAGCCGGAACTCACCCGGGCGCGGGAATTCCGGGAGTTCTTTCTTCTGCAAAAGTGCTGGAAGAGATTTTGCAATGATCAAAACTAGTTTATTATCTAGGCATTCTAAATCTTTTTACTGGGCAGGATTTTTTTTGCCAAAGCAAGTATACAAAAATTGCTCAAATTTATATGACTTCTGCAGATCGTTGGATGATATAGCTGATCAAAACATATCTTTGAAAATAAAAAAAAAACAATTTCAAAATTTTAAATTTAATTTTATTAAAGAAAATAACTCTATGATTGTAATAAGAAATATGTCGAAAATTTTACGACAAGAGAATATTTCACATAAAATTATTTATGATTTGTTTGATGGAATAGAAACTGATTTAAAAAATAAGGTCAAATTTATGAATAAGAAAAGTTTGCTTTTATATTCGTACCGAGTTGCAGGAACTGTTGGCTTGATCATGGCCAAAATTTTGAGGGTGAGAAGGAAGAGTTCTTTAAAAGGAGCTATAGATTTGGGTATTGCTATGCAGCTAACCAATATAGCTCGGGATGTCATTGAGGATAAAAAAATGGGCAGGTTCTATATTCCACATAACTTTAAATCTATAAAAAAAACTATTAAAATGGCAGACCATTTTTATACGAGCTCTTTTGCATCGGTTAAAGACATACCCATATCGTGCCGTTTCTCTATTTTGGTTGCAAGGAGGGTTTATAGGCAAATCGGTAATGAAATATTGAAAAAGAAAAACCTAAATGACTACAATAGGTCAAAAAAAATCTACGTCTCCAATGCAAAAAAATTGATGCAAACCGCTTTATCTATTTTAGATTTTATAGAACTGCTATTTGCAAGACCGAAAAAAAATTCTCCTATAAACTGGTATTTTATTGCTGGAAAGAAAATAAATTTATATGAAAGAATTTGATTACATTATTCTAGGTGGAGGACTTTCTGGTCTTTCTTTGGCCTACGAAATGAATAGGCAGGGTTGCTTGAAAGAGAAAACACTTTGTGTAATTGAAAAACGCAAAAAATATATAAGAGACAAAAGCTGGTGTTATTGGGATTTTGATAATAACAAATTTAAAGATTGCGTTATCAAAAGCTGGGAAGATTTTTCTATTACGCTTAATGACAAGACAGTAACAGTTAACTGCAACAAAACTCCATATAGAGCCATAGATTCTAAAAAATTTTATGAATTTACTATTAATCAAATAAAATCAAACAATAATATTTCAATAATTATGGATTGCGATGTCCAACTCGTTGGCGAAGAATTCATCGAGACCGACAAAGGCAATTACAAAGGAGGCTTTGTTTTTGATAGCTTAATCGATTTAAATCGATACGATTCTCTCATGTACCAACATTTCTTTGGCTGCGAAATAGAAACGGAAATTGAATATTTTAATGACGAGATAGTAGACTTGATGAACTTTGACTGCTCTCAAAACGGTGGTTTGCATTTTTTTTACACCCTCCCCTTTTCGAGAACAAAAGCGCTTATAGAAACAACTTGGTATTCCAAAAGTATAAAATCAAAAGAAGATTATCAGAATGAAATGAATGATTATTTAACAAGAAAAAAAATTGTAGGAAAAATTAACTATACAGAATATGGGGCAATACCCTTGGACCTTCCCTTCATAAAAAAAAATAATCTTACTGAAAAATATTTAAGAATTGGTATTGCTGGCAATTTAACCAGGGCAAGCACAGGGTACACCTTCCAAGCTATTCAAACTTTTAGTGAGCAGATTGCAAATAGTATGCGTCTAAGTAATAAAATTATCATGCCACATATACGACCTGCTAAATACAATTTTCTTGATAAGATTTTTTTATCAGTTATGAAAAATAACTATAAACAAATGCCTTCAATTTTTTTTAATTTGTTTAAATCAAATAACAACTCTTCTATTGTGAATTTTTTAACTGACAGAAGTAACTGGATTGAAGATTTTAAGATTCTTCTTTCAATGCCAAAATTTCTATTTATTAAAAATTTTATAAGCTGTATGTGCGAAGGAGTATTCAAAAAATAGTGAGTAAATTTTCAAATCTAGGCGGTCAGTACAAAAAATTCTATTTTGCACAATTTGCTTTCTTTCTATCCTTGAGTTTATTGTGCATTGCTCTGAATGCCATGGGAACCTTGAGGCAAGGGGACTATCTAGTATTTTGTTTTTTTATTATTGCCACCATAGGTATTTCTCACGGATCCTTGGATGGAAAAAAAGGAGAGTATATTTTAAAAAAAAAATTTTCAATATACTGGTCTATAATTTTTTACGGGACCTATATTTTTTTGGCATTATTGGCTTTGTGGGCATGGCTTTCATTTCCGATTGTGAGCATTTGTATTTTTTTTATAGTTGCAGCATTTCATTTTGGCAGTGAGGATTTGGAAATGTTTTTCAAAACAAACTCAAAAATAACAATAGTTCTATATTTCTTTCGAGGACTTTTGGTTATTTCGGCCCCTTTCTATTTGAACAATTTAGAAACAGTCAATTTTGTAAAAATTGTACTTATGGAGCAGAATTGGCCAACTCTCGATGCTTACTTTTATTATAATGTTTTTTATATCAACTTATTTTTTTTGATGATTTTAATATTTTTTTTTCATATTAAAAAAGACATTAGCCTTTTAGATTCTCTAATCATTCTGGCAGAAATAGTTAGCATAATAGCTATTTTTAAGTATTTGCCTCTTATAGTAGCTTTCACAATATATTTTTGCTTTATGCATTCAACAAAGCATATTTTATCTTCCTCAATGGAGATCAATCGCAAAAAGCTTGCTGATGGAATTAAAAAATTTATTAAAATGTCATTGCCACTAACAGTTATTACTTTTGCAATAGCTGTAATAATGCTATTTTATTTAAATATTGATTTAACAATTGAAAAATCAATACTAAGAACTGTCTTTATTGGACTGGCATCCCTTACTTTGCCACATATAATGCTTGAGTATATTTATGGAACATACAAAAAAAAATCTTAATATCTTAAATATTTATTTGGCAAGTCCGCGGGGGTTTTGTGCTGGCGTCGATAGAGCTGTCGAAATTGTTAAAAAAACTATTCAAAAATTTGGAACCCCAGTTTACGTTAGACATGAAATTGTACATAACAAACATGTTGTTAAAGAATTGGAGGGCATGGGTACCATTTTTGTTGGAGAGCTTGATGAAATACAAGACAAAACAAGACCGGTAATTTTTTCTGCCCATGGCGTTTCTAAGAAAGTTGTTGAAACTGCTAAGTTTAAAAATCTTTTTTACATTGATGCGACCTGCCCGTTAGTTTCCAAGGTTCACAGAGAAGCCGAACAGCTTAATAGGCAGGGATATTATATATACTTAATAGGTCACAAAGACCATCCAGAGGTAATTGGAACAATGGGACAGCTGGAAAGTGCAGATATGGAATTAATACAAACAAAGGAAGATATTTTAAAGATTCCATCAATAAAAAAAGAAAAAAAATGCGCCTACATTACGCAAACAACTCTTTCTGTAGATGATACAAGAGAAATAATAGAAACTTTAAAAATGAAAATTCCTGGAATAAAAGGTCCCATCAAAGAAGATATTTGCTACGCAACAACTAATAGACAGAATGCGGTAAAGTCTATCGCATCTAAATGTGATTTGTTCCTAATAATAGGAAGCCCAAATTCCTCCAATTCACAAAGATTGGTAGAAGTCGCTAAGAAAAATGGCTGTAAAAATAGTATATTAATTCATAGCGATATTGAATTTCCCAAAGATGAAATTTTACGCTCGAAAAATACAGGACTATCTTCGGGTGCTTCAGCTCCAGAAATATTAATGCATAACACGATTGAACAGATCAAGCTTTTAAGAGATGTTAAGATTGAAGAAATTTCATCGACAGTAGAAAACGTTTATTTTAAGCTACCATCAAACCTTCAATAATGGCCATATACACTAAGCTAACATTCTCTGAGGTGGCTGTAATCTTAAAAAACTACCACTTAGGGACCTTAAAGAAACTAAGAGGAATTAAGGAAGGTATTGAAAATACCAATTACTTACTCAATACAACATCTGGAAAATACATTCTTACTCTTTACGAAAAAAGAGTTAAGTCAAAAGAACTTCCTTTTTTTATAAACTTAATGTCTTATTTAAATGCACAAAAAATAGTCTGTCCAAAACCAATTTCAAATATAAATAAAAAAAACGTCTTCAAAATCAAAAATAAATACGCGTCTATTTCAAGTTTTGTATATGGCAAAGACAAGAGTAATCACTCTATAAATGAGTGCAAATTAATAGGAAAAAATATTGCGAAACTACATATCGTTGGCAAAGGGGCAAAAATCAAAAGAACCAACAACCTGTCTATTAATTCCTGGATTAAGCTAAACAGGTCTATTAAAAAAAAGGCAAATCAAAAAATTCCAGGTATTTATGAATTCATTGATACAATTCTAAATCGCATAAAAAAGAATTGGCCAAAAAATATACCTTCTGGAATTATTCACGGAGATCTTTTTCCAGATAATATTTTTTTCATCAAAAAAAAATTTAGTGGGTTTATAGATTTTTATTTCGCATGCAATGACTTCCTGGTTTATGATTTGGCAATATGCATCAATGCACTATGTTTCGACAAAAAAAATCAACTGAATCAAAAAAAGATGGAAGCTATTTTAAATGGCTATTCATCTGTACGAAAATTAAACAAAGATGAAATAAAAGCTCTTCCAAATCTATTAATGGGATCTGCTATAAGATTTTTTCTTACTCGATTGCATGACTCCATAAACCAGCAAAAAAATGCGATCGTAAAAGTTAAAAATCCTTATGAATATTTAAGGAAAATAAAATTTCATAATAAAATCTATAATAGAAAATAATTATTAGCGTAATGGAAAATGTGATTACTATTTATACTGACGGTGCTTGCTCGGGAAATCCTGGAAAAGGTGGCTGGGCAGCTATCATTATCGAAGGTAACAATGAAAAAATAATTTCAGGGTCTGAACCGATGACAACAAATAATAGAATGGAATTGATTGCTGTAATAAAAGCTTTGCAACCATTGCAATCTCAAAAAATTAATATTTTCACAGACTCGAAATATGTAAAAGATGGGATTAAAAGCTGGATCAAGAATTGGAAAAAAAATGGCTGGATAACAGCAGCTAAACAACCGGTTAAGAATAAAGATCTGTGGATGGAATTGGATGATCTGGTCAAAGATAAAAATATAGATTGGCAATGGGTCAAGGGACATTCTACCAATAAATATAACAATCTTGTTGATGAGGAAGCCAGGAAAGCTATTAATTCATCTAGTTAGTAGCTTTGCCTTGTATGTAGTTTTTTAACAATTCTAGATTGCCGTCCAACACAACGAACTTTTCTTCTTTATCTAAAATATCTTTAACAAAATTGGGCATGGGCGGGTCTTGATTAATTGCTTTCATAATTGCCTCTGGAAATTTACATGCATGAGCTGTTTCAAAACAAAAATATGAAAAATCTGATTTAAAGTTATTATATTTTTTAAGTGCTTGAAATCCAATTGCAGAATGAGGGTCGATGACAGACTTGCTTGTCTGATAAACGTCTTTTATGGCCTTGAGGGTCTCGTCTTCACTAATGCTAAATGCTAAAAAGTTTTCGTTAAGTTTAATAAGCTCTTGTTTTGTTAGTTGAAATTCTTTTTTTACTTTTAAATCATTCATTAAAGACTGAACCCTTGATTCATCATGATCGCAAATATCAAAAAGTATTCTTTCAAAATTACTAGCAACTTGAATATCCATGCTGGGTGAAATGGAGGGGTTAACTTTTGATGGCTTGTACAGTCCTGTGCTTAAACATTTTTCTAGTAAATTATTATGGTTGCTAGCAATAATTAGCTTTTCAATGGGCAGGCCCATTTGTTTGGCAATGTACCCTGCATAAATATCTCCAAAGTTTCCTGTGGGGACGGAAATCACCATTCTTTTTTCAGGGGTTTTCTGCTGACAATAAATAAAAAAATAATAAACTATTTGGGCCACTATTCTTGCCCAATTGATTGAGTTAACCCCGGACATTTGTATGCTATTTCTAAAGTCTTGATCAGCGAACATTTCTTTAACCAAATGCTGACAGTCATCAAAGGTTCCTTTAATGGCAATGTTGTGCACATTGGAATCTAAAACAGACGTCATGAGTCTTCTTTGTGTTTCAGAAACTTTATTTTCTGGATGTAGTACAAAAATATTTACATATTTTTTACTTTTAAGAGCATCAATCGCTGCAGCTCCTGTATCTCCTGAGGTCGCAGTAATCAAATTCATTTTTTTCTTACTTTTTCCAAGCAAATGATCATACATATTTCCCAAAACTTGCATTGCTATATCTTTGAAAGCTAAAGTCGGTCCGTGGAAAAGCTCCACGCAAGAAATATTATCTATTAGCTTCAAATCTACAATTTTTTTGTTTCTAAAAACAGAATAGGACTTGTTTATAATTTTTTCTAATTCTTTTGGAGCAAAGGTATCTCCTGTGAATTTTTTAAAAATTTCATAAGACATCTTTTGAAAAGAAAAATCTTTCATCGAACTTATTTCTTCCATGCTCATCTTGGGTATGTTTTTTGGCACGTATAGTCCGCCGTCATTAGCTAACGCATTGAGAAAAATTTGCTCAAAATTGTAGGTTTTTTGTTTATTTCTCGTACTAAAATACAGCATATTTATTTATATCTTTTTTTAAGAAACCAGAAAGCGATTATTATACAAATTCCCAAAACAAACCAAGTGATTGCGTACTGCAGATGATTATTGGACATGCTTGTGTTCTGTCTGTTTTTTAAATTATCAAAAAACTGATCTGTTGATGACTGTATTATTAAAAATGGACTTATTTTAATTTGCAATAATTTTCGTATTTTTTTTTCATCGATATGATAAAAAAAATTCTCATTTTTATTATTTTCTGGTGTAAATGGCGCCTTTGCTTTTAAGGCGTAAGCAATACCCTCGAGACTAATATGATCTTTATTGGTATTTTTTTTATATTTTTCTTCTATTTTAGGAATCCAGCCTCTTTGAATTAAAATAAAATACTCTGGGTCTATTTTTAAAACAGATATCAAATTAAATCCATATTCTCCTTTTTCATTTAGACGATAAACAAAATAATTATCTTTAAGCAAAGCTCCGGCTAGTTTAACTTTTTGAAATTCTCTAACTTTTCCTATCTGGAAATTGATTGCTGGCTGCTCTATAGAATTTTTGACATTAGCAATAAGCTCTTGTTTCCATGTTAAGCGCTGCAATTGCCAAGTACCCAGGGAAAAAAGTAAAATAACTACTGTGAATGAAAATAAATTAAATATATGTTTTTTCAAAAAAAATTAGCTGCCCCAAATATATATTGCAGCAAATAAAAATAACCAAACCACGTCGACAAAGTGCCAATACCAAGCCGCAGCTTCAAAACCAAAGTGATGATCAGGTGTGTAATGTCCTTGCTTTGCCCTAAATAGACAAACCGCTAAAAATATTGTTCCTACCAGTACGTGAAATCCATGAAAACCTGTTGCCATGTAAAAAGTGGCCCCGTAAATACCTGTGCTAATCTTAAATGTTGCGTGCATGTACTCGTACGCTTGGAACATTGTAAAAATGGAACCTAGAATTACAGTTAGAACCAAACCTTGGATTAAACTTTTTCTATCATTCTCCAATAAAGCATGGTGAGCCCATGTCACTGTTGTTCCTGACAGTAGTAAAATTAATGTATTGATTAAAGGTATATGCCAAGGATCTAATGTTTGAATGCCTTTTGGAGGCCATACGCCACCGATGATCTGGTCTGGAAATAAACTTGCGTCAAAATACGCCCAAAACCATGCAACAAAAAACATAACTTCGGATGCAATAAATAAAGTCATTCCATAACGATGACTAAGCTGGACTACTGGTGTGTGATCACCTTTGTGTTCCGCTTCAATTACAACATCTCTAAACCACATGAACATTCCATAAAGAAGAACTGCTAAACCAATAAATACTAACCAAAGATTATTGGTTCTAAAATAATAAACAGCTCCAACAGCTAGTATTAAGCTAGCTATAGAACAGAAAATTGGCCAAGGACTTGGGTCAACTAGATGATAATCGTGTTTTTTTTCAGATGCAGACATAATTAATTCTGAAACTTATCTACTTCAAATAAAGTATAAGATAAAGTTATATCTTTGACGTTTTTGGTCGCTGGGTCTTTTGTTATTTCTGGATCGATATAATAAGATAAATTTAGCTCCTTAACCTCATTAGCTTCTAGTTTCTGCTGCTCAAAACAAAAGCATTCGAGCTTATTGAAGTACTTGCCAGCCGAATCAGGGGTAACATTAAAAGTTGCAACAACTTTAAGTGTTTTTCCTGTTTCATTTTTAACTACAAAAGAAGCATTCCTAACCTCTCCTGGCTTGATCTTGATCAAGTTGTTTTTTGCCCTGAAGCTAATTGGCAATGTGCCTCCGATATTAGTATCAAACCGCATTGCAATACTTTTGTTAACGATAGTTTTTGGCAATATTTTTGTTTTTTGAGTTGTTCCGCCGAAACCTGTGACTCTGCAAAAAAGATCGTACAAAGGGACTGATGCAAAAGACAGTCCAAGCATAATAAAAAAAATAGCCACTAAATATAATGGATTTAATTTTTTTTGTTTTGGCTTGATCATAAGGGTCTATTAAAAATTCCCGTTATGTTTGCGATTGTATAGAAGAAAAAGAATACCATTAAAGCTACCAATACCCATGCCACTAATCTGTTTTTGTTTTTTAAATTCATAAGCTTAAAGAAAAAAATAATTGTCTATTAAAATTGTTGAAAAAATAAAAAAAAGATAAAAAATTGAAAACACAAATATATTTCTAGCAATCTTATGTGAAACAGATTTTATTTTACTAATTAATAATTTAAAAGATAAAAAAATATAAAACAATCCGAACACCGCTACAAAAACTAAATTTGAATAGCTAGCAAAATTCAAAAAGTATGGGGCCAAGGTTACTGGCCAAAGAATGATAGAGTAAAATAAGATATTCTTTTTGGTTACCTTTTCCCCGCTTACAACCGACAGCATGGGAATATTTGCTTTTTTATAATCTTCATTTTTATACAAACTTAATGCCCAAAAATGAGACGGGGTCCAAAGAAAAATAATAAGAAATAAAACAATTGGTTCTATTGAGATGCTATTGGTAGAAATAGCCCATCCTATCACGGGAGGAAATGATCCTGCAGCACCTCCTATGACTATATTTTGTGGTGTGCTTCTTTTAAGCCAAATAGTATAAATAAAAATATAAAATAAAATTGTTACCGCAAGAATGCAAGCTGACAGAAGATTTGAAAAAAAATACAGTCCAATAACTGAAGCAAAAGAAAGAACTGTTCCAAAAATTAAAGCATGATTGTTTTTAACTTTCCCCAATGGAATTGGTCTTAAGCAAGTTCTTGACATAATCCCGTCGATTTCTGCATCATACCACATATTTAAGGCCCCAGCCGCTCCAGCCCCAAGAGCCACAAACAGCAAGGACATGGCTGAATTAAAGAAACTAGCTTTGGTAGGAGCAATAACAATCCCCACTAATGCAGTAAAGATAACCAAAGACATCACTCTTGGCTTCATCAATTCAAAAAAGCTTTTGAATGTATTTGAAAAGGAGTTTGCTGATGACATGGGCACATCAGACATTTGTTTTTTCAAAATCCCTCTTCTTTATTTTATTTGTGGTAGCTCGTTAAATTGATGGAAAGGAGGTGGAGAAGTTAAAGTCCATTCCAAAGTAGTAGCTCCTTCTCCCCAAGGATTATTAGCTGCTTGCTTTCCTCTTGCAAACGCGTGAATAATCATCGCAAAAAATACTAAAACTCCAAAAGCAGAAATATAAGAACCTACCGACGACACATAATTCCATCCAGCAAATGCATCTGGATAATCGGCGTATCTTCTTGGCATGCCAGCCAGCCCTAAAAAATGCTGAGGGAAAAACACCAAATTCACTCCAATAAAAGTGATCCAGAAATGAAGTTTTCCTAAAAATTCAGAATACTCATAGCCTGTCATTTTGCTGAACCAATAATAAAATCCTGCAAAAATTGAAAAAACAGCTCCTAAAGATAAAACGTAATGAAAGTGAGCCACAACATAATAAGTATCGTGCAATGAAGTATCTACACCTGCATTGGCCAAAACAACCCCTGTTACTCCTCCCACTGTAAACAAAAAAACAAATCCCAAAGCCCATAGCATTGGAGTTTTAAATGTTACAGAACCTCCCCACATTGTAGCGATCCAAGAAAAAACTTTAATTCCTGTAGGAACAGCAATAACCATTGTTGCAAAAACAAAGTATGCCTTAGTATCAACGCCCATTCCGACTGTGTACATATGATGTGCCCAGACTACAAAGCCGACTACACCAATGGAAACCATGGCATAAGCCATTCCAAGATACCCAAAAACTGGTTTTCTAGAAAAAGTAGAAATAATATGACTAACCATTCCAAAGCCTGGCAAGATCATAATGTAAACCTCTGGATGTCCGAAGAACCAAAATAAATGCTGAAACAGCACCGGATCCCCTCCTCCTTGAGGATTGAAAAAAGAAGTTCCAAAATTTCTATCTGTAAGCAACATTGTGATTGCTCCTGCCAAGACTGGCAAAGAAAGTAATAATAAAAAAGCAGTCACTAGCATGGACCACACAAACAAAGGCATCTTATGCAATGTCATGCCTGGTGCTCTCATATTAAAAATCGTTGTTATAAAATTAATTGCACCAAGTATTGAAGATGCTCCGGCAAGGTGAAGACTGAAAATTGCAAGATCCATTGCGGGTCCTGGCTGTCCGGCTTTTGAAGATAAAGGAGGGTATATAGTCCATCCACCACCCACCCCGTTTTGACCTGCTGGACCTTCGACAAATATAGAAGCTAGAAGAAGTATAAAGGCTGCTGGCAACAACCAAAAAGAAATATTGTTCATTCTTGGAAAAGCCATGTCGGGTGCGCCAATCATTAAAGGAACAAACCAATTTCCAAACCCACCAATCATTGCTGGCATCACCATAAAGAAAATCATAATCAAGCCATGTCCCGTAACCAAGACATTGTAGAGATGGTAATTTCCGCCCAATATTCCGTCTCCTGGATGCATCAACTCCATTCTCATCAAAACAGAAAAGGTAGTTCCAATAATTCCTGCCATAATAGCAAAAATCAAATACATGGTTCCTATGTCTTTATGATTAGTAGAAAACGCCCATCTTTTCCAGCCCGTCGGGTGATTCTCGTGATGACCGTCAGCTGCTGATGAATAAATTGCCATTAGTTTCTCCTATTTTGTATTTTGTGCTACTAAATTATTATTGGTTGGATGCATTGCAAATTTTTTCTTCGCCATTTCAATCCATTCATTATATTTTTCCTGCGATACTACTTCAACTGTAATTGGCATAAACGCATGTTTAATTCCGCAAAGCTCTGAACATTGTCCGTAATAAACTCCTTCTTTTTCTGCTTTAAACCAAGTTTGGTTTATTCTTCCTGGAACCGCATCTCTTTTAACTCCGAACGCTGGAACTGCCCATGCATGAAGAACGTCATTTGCGGTAATTAAAACTACTACCGTTTTATTCACCGGAACAACTACGCGTGTATCAGTTGATAAAAGTCTAGGCTGCCCTGGTTTTAAATCTTTTGTTTCGACCATAACAGAATCAAAAGCTATTTTTTCATCTGGGTATTCATATCCCCAGTACCACTGATAACCAGTTGCTTTAATGGTAACGTCAGCTTTTGGAATGACATCTTGCTTATATAATAATTTAAAAGATGGAACTGCGATAACCACCAGGATCAAGCAAGGAATAACCGTCCATAAAATTTCGATAAGAGTGTTGTGAGATGTTTTTGAAGGGTTTGGATTTTTAGAAGCTCTAAATTTAAAACCTGCATAAATAATTAGAAACAAAACAAAACACGAAATGGCTGTCACTATAGGCAACAAAATATAGTCATGCATAAAAATAAGGTCGTGCATCACTGAAGTCACTCCTTCTTGATAGCCCATTTGCCAATTTTTTGGCTGATCTGCAAAACTGTTTGTGCTTATTAAAAATAAAATAAGAGAGATAATAATTTTTTTCATAATGCGTTGTCCTTATAGCAAAACAAAGCATTGTTAACTTTGCGACATTTTGACAAAAGGTATACAAAGTAAACTGAAATCAAAAAAAATTATAGCCATAATGAGCACTTTTTTTACAGATACCGACCTAACTCGCAAAGAAGCCGAGCAGCTTGTGTCTGAAACGATGAAAAACTGCGATGACGGTGAGTTATTTTTTGAAAATTCCAAAAGTGAGTCTTTTGTGCTTGATGACAATAAGATTAAAAACACAAGTTATGACACTTCTATTGGCTACGGTCTAAGGGCTGTTACCGACGATGTCACCGCCTACTCTCACTCTAACGAAATTTCAAAAAAATCCTTAACCGAAGCTTCAAAAAATTTGCTCGCAGGATTAAAAAATAAAAATGGCAAAACCGATAGTTCGCCACCAAGATCTAATTCCAAAATGTATTCAGATGTTAATCCGATTGAAGCAAAACCATTTAGTGAAAAGATATCTATATTAAAAAATGTAGATGAGTATTTGAGAAAAAAAGATTCTTTAATTAAACAGGTGACCGCTTCTATATCTGGCGAATATCAAGAAATTGAAATTATCAAAACCGACTCTCAAAGCTTTCGAGATATTAGGCCGTTAATTAGATTCAATGTTTCTGTAATGGTTGAAAAAAATGGAAGAAGAGAAACTGGATCCTACGGGACTGGTGGAAGAATGAGTTATGATGACTACATTGCAAACAACGATTGGAAAAAAGTATGTGATAAAGCATACCAGCAAGCAATGATTAATCTTGAAAGCAAAGATGCTCCTGCTGGAGAAATGAAAGTTGTTTTAGGACCAGGTTGGCCTGGAATATTATTGCACGAAGCTATAGGTCATGGACTGGAGGGTGATTTCAATAGAAAGAAAACATCTGCTTTTCATAATTTAATGAATCAAAAAGTAGCAAGTGAACATGTAACTATTGTCGATGATGGAACAATTGCAAATAGAAGAGGCTCTATCACTATTGATGATGAGGGAACTCCTTCCTCAAGAACCGTTCTTATAGAAAATGGAATTTTAAAAAATTATATGCAGGACAGACTTAATGCTCGCTTAATGAAAACAAAATCAACTGGTAACGGAAGAAGAGAAAGTTTTGAGTGCGCACCAATGCCAAGAATGACAAACACATTCATGCTGAATGGAAAACATTCCCAAGAAGAAATGATCAAGTCTGTAGACAAAGGTATTTTTGCAGTTTCTTTTGGTGGCGGGCAAGTAGATATCACTAACGGTAAATTTGTTTTTTCATGCACAGAAGCTTACGAAATTAATAATGGAAAAATTGGTGCTCCAGTAAAAGGGGCTACTTTAATTGGTAATGGCCCAGATATTTTGACTAAAGTTTCTATGGTTGGAAATGATATGCAATTAGATCCTGGTATTGGAACTTGTGGAAAAAATGGTCAATGGGTTCCTGTTGGTGTTGGACAACCCTCTATCTTGGTAGATCAGATTACCGTTGGTGGAACACAGCTTTAATTTAATAAAAAATTTATTAACACCAAGCCAGACATTGCTGCCGTTTCAGATCTTAAAATATTTTTTCCCAGGGAGAAGCTTTTAAATTTATTATCATTTGCAATTTCTTTTCTTTCTTGAGGAGAAAAATCACCCTCCGGTCCTACAAATAAAACAAATTTACCTTCCTTGCTTTGCAATACTTTGTCCAAAGAATTGTTTTCTGAGTTGATATCCGCAAACAAAACAGAATCACTACTATTTAATGACTGGGCAAATTCCTTAAAGCTTAAGGGCTCCAAAAGGTTTGGTATCATTAGCTGATCAGACTGCTCACAAGCCTCTATAATAATTTTTTCTAATCTTTGTTTATTAATTTTTCTATTGATGGTGTGATCTGAAATTACTGGAATAAAAGTTTTCAATCCTATTTCTGTACACTTCTGAATTAAAAAATCTAATCTAGGACCTTTCAGCGGACAAAAGGCCAACGAGACATTTTTTGGCTCTGTCTGCTCCTTTTCTTTTTTAACCAAAAGAATGATCGTCTGTTTTTTGCTACAAGAGACAACTTTTCCCAAGAACTCTCCTTCTCTTCCGTTAAATAACAAAAGCTCTCTACCGATCTCTAGACGCATAACATTGCTTACATAGTGAGATTGTTCTTTATCTAGTGTAATTTTTTTATTTTCTTCTAGTGTTTCGTTAAAAAATATTCTAATTTTTTTCTCCATACATTAAATTGTATATATGAAAAATAAAATTTCGAATATTAAAGTTTGTGCTTTTGATGCCTATGGCACTTGTTTTGATATCAATTCTGCAGCCAAGCTTGTTAAAAATAAAATTGGAAAATCATGGCTTGAGTTTTCTAATACCTGGAGAACCACTCAGTTAGAATATACTTGGTTGAGAAGCTTGATGAAAAACCATAGGGATTTCTGGAAAATTACAAAAGATTCATTAGATTACGCCATGAAAGTTCACAGCATAAAACCAAAATACAAAAAGGAACTCTTAAAACTTTATAAAGAATTAGAGGTCTATCCAGAATTAAAAAAAACGCTTTTATATCTTAAGAAAAAAAAAATAAAATGCTGCATTCTTTCCAACGGAACGCCAAAACTATTGGAGCAATTAACAAAAAGAGCACAAATTGAAAAACTTTTTGATTCTATTATTTCTATTGAGGAAGTAAAAATCTACAAACCAGATCCCCGAGTGTATCAGCTAGTAACCAAAAAATATTCTTGCAAACCAAGAGAGGTTTGCTTCTTAAGCTCAAATAGCTGGGATATTGTTGGATCTAGATCTTATGGTTTTCAGTCTATATGGGTAAATAGAGTAAATAAAATTTTTGACAATTTAGATTTCAAACCTAAAAAAACTATTAGTAATTTAATACAGTTAAAAAAAATCTTATAAGCAGTAATTTAATTTTAATAATGAAAAAATATATCAAACTTATTAGGCTGGATAAGCCTACTGGAATTTTTTTACTTTTTTGGCCCTGCACCTGGGGTCTTGCCATTGG
>CAWUVR010000055.1:0-13487 GCA_963925905.1 uncultured Pelagibacteraceae bacterium | reverse complement strand
TCTAATGTTCCCACTCCGCCAGATGCAATAACTGGGATTGTTAAACTTTCTGAGATGGCCCTGGTAAGCTCAATATCATACCCCGATTTAGTTCCGTCTTTATCCATAGAGGTTAATAAAATTTCTCCTGCTCCGTTATTTTGTGCTAATTTAGCGAATTCTAAAGCATCCAAGTTAGTTGCTTCACGTCCGCCATGAGTAAATACTGTCCATTTATTCTCTGCTGTTTTCTTGGCATCTATTGCAACAACGATACACTGAGAGCCAAATTGTAAGGCGCTTTCTTTGATTAGCTCTGGGTTTTTAATCGCTGCAGTATTAATGGAAACCTTGTCTGCGCCTGCCAATAAAAGATTTCTTATGTCCCGCACCGTTCTCACTCCTCCTCCAACTGTAAGGGGCACAAAACAACGCTCGGCTGTTTTTTTAACTGTGTCTAATAAAATATCTCTATTTTCATTAGATGCCGTTATATCCAAAAAACAAATTTCATCTGCTCCGCCCTTATTGTAGATCGATGCCTGCTCGACAGGATCTCCCGCATCTACCAAATTTGTAAAATTTATTCCCTTAACTACTCTTCCGTTTTTCACATCTAGGCAGGGAATAATTCTTTTTTTTAACATATGGTTTAAATTTTAGATAACTCTTCTAGATCAATTGATCCGTCATAAATAGCCTTGCCAATAATAACGCCTTTAATTTTTTTAGATTCTTTAATTTGGATAACGTCATTTATATTTGCCACACCACCGGATGCAATTACTGGAATGCTGCTGAGTTGTGCTAATTTTAATGTTTCTTTCAAGTTTACTCCCTCCTTGGTTCCATCTTTATCTATATCTGTAAAAACAATACTTTTAATTTTTAAATCCTTAATGGTTTCCATAAAACTTTCGACAGATAATTCTGTTTGATCTGTCCATCCTTTTAAAGCTAAAAAACCTCTTCTCACATCAATGCCCACAGATATTTTGTTTGGAAACTTAGAGCATACTTCTTTTAATAGTTTCGGGTTTGTAACGGCGGCTGTTCCCATCACAATATTTTCAACACCAAGATTCAAAACTTCCTCTATATCTTCCAAAGTTCTCATTCCTCCTCCAACCTGTATTCTTAGTTTTGTATTCTCAGCGATCTCTTTGACTGAACTTAGGTTGGACTTATTAGAATCTAGAGTTCTATCTAAATCTACAATATGTAAGTTCACGAAACCAAATTCTTCAAATTTTTTTGCCTGGTCTAATGGTGAATTGTTAAATACCTCCTGCTTGGCAAAGTCTCCCTTGTACAGTCTTACACATTTTTTATCTTTTAGATCAATTGCTGGATAAATAATCATAGAGCTACCAATTAATAAAATTTTCTAAAATTTTTATTCCGTTATTTTGACTTTTCTCAGGATGAAACTGGGTTCCAAATATATTATCCTTCAAAACAGCCACTGTAATTTCATCCTGATATAACGTAGACGCAGCAACGTTTTTTTCGCTTTTTGCCACAAAGTGATAGCTGTGTACAAAATAAAAATGCTTATCGGCGCTTAAGTTTTTAAAAAGACTATGGTTATTTTTAATATCAATTTCATTCCAGCCCATGTGTGGAAGTTTTAATTGTGGATTTTTAATATTTATTTTTTTTACTTCCCCTGCAATCCAGCCTAATCCTTTGTGGCCACCATCCTCGTCTCCTGAATCTGCAAAAAGCTGCATCCCGACGCAAATACCAAAAATATGTTTTTTCTTTTGGATCACAAATTCATTAAGCTCATTAATAGCTCCGTCCATTTTAGTCAGTGTGCTAGCACATTGTTTAAAAGATCCTTGTCCTGGCAAAATTATTTTATCTGAAGATTTAATTTTATTAACGTTATTAATCACCTCGACAGATACGGGCTTACCCAAATTTAAGGCCGCAAACTCTACTGCCTTTGAAACTGACTTGATGTTGCCAGATCCATAATCAAGGATGGAAATAATCATTAAAAACTTAAATCGTGCCTTTAGTTGAAGGAATTATATCTTTCATTCTTTGGTCTATTTCGAAAGCTGTTCTCAAAGCTTTTGCCAAACCTTTGTAGCAAGACTCAATAATGTGGTGGCTATTATCACCATAAATATTTTCTATGTGCAGAGTAATTCCTGCAGCTTGCGCGAATGCTTGGAACCATTCTTTGAATAATTCTGTGTCCATCTCACCAAGTTTTTCTACTTTTAATTTTACATTCCAAACCAAATAAGGACGATTAGAAACATCCAAAGCAACTCTGCTCAACGTTTCATCCATTGGAATAAGCGCGTGCGCATATCTTTTAATTCCTTTTTTATCACCCAGGGCTTTTGCGATAGCTTCTCCCATTGCTATACCTGTGTCTTCTGTTGTGTGATGAAGGTCAATGTGTAAGTCTCCCTTTGCCTTAACCTTCAGATCAATTAAAGAGTGCTTAGAAATTTGCTCCAACATATGGTCCAAAAAACCAATCCCTGTTTGAATCTCATACTTTCCTGTACCGTCCAAATTGACTTCGACGCTAATGCTGGTTTCTTTTGTTTTGCGCTCTATGCTTGCTGTTCTCATGATTTGTGTTCTGTTTTATTATACTAAATAGTCTAAAATTTATATCTTGAAGATATAAATTTAATTTTCACTTAAAGATTACTAATAAAATATAGCAAAATAAAGACCTATCTAAATTTGTTTATAATTTTTTTAAAGTTACTATCATTGATCCTTCTCCACCCAATGCTATCGGGCTAGCCTCTATAGAATTTATTCTTGCTGAATAATTTTTTCTTATATAGTCGGGGACAGCATAGCGTAATAGGCTCATATCTTTAGATGCATAAGGATCGCTGTCTTTGTTGGAGTGAAGCCCCTTACCAGTAATAAGAAGTATTCTTCTAATATCTTTTTCTTGTGCAAACTTTAGTAGATGATCCATTTTCTCGAATGCCTCTGCGATGGTGTACCCGTGCAAATCAACTCTTAACTCATAACTTCTTAGATCTTGCGGTTCATTTCGTGAGGAAGATTTCAAATCTTTGTCTTCAACGGACTTAGTTAGATTAATAAAATTATTCCAGGTTTCTAAATCTTCTTTAGAAATTTTAGTGTTTGGTTTCTTTTCCACCAGGCTCTGTTTCGGCAGATAACTCTGTTAAATACCACGTAGGATTATTATCTTTTAAATCTCTTTCAAAATTCCAAACATCTGTTGTTGTTTTTGTTTTTTCTGGATCACCCTCAACCACTTCTCCTTTTTCGTTCCTTAAACATGTAATAACTTGACTAATAAAACGAGCTGTCACTTTATATTTGGTTTCTACATTCGTTACCTTGTCTATGGACAGCTTTTGTATTCCAACAAAGGTTAGATCCGACTTTAATTTTTTTTCATTTCTTTCGTCAATAATTTTTTCAAAATCTAAGTATAGTTTTTTAGTGAGTAACGTTTTTAAATTTTTTTTATCTCCACTCGCAAAAGAGTTGATGATCATTTCATAAGCGTATTCGGCACCCTTCTTGAAAGATGCTTCATCAAAAACAAGCTCTTTTGCTTTTTCCTTAACCTCTTTAACAAAAGAAAAGTTTTCTTCGGCCTTATTTGCAAAGTTTGATTTGATGGGGGAATTATCCGCTCCCTTGCCTAGAACATTGCGCAAACGAAGAAAAATAAAGCCAGCCAGCATAGCAAGCAGAATAATGTCTATATAACCAAAGTTTTCATTCATGTTTGAATTTTTAATATTAGTAATTATATGTAATAATAAATCATCTATATGCAATTAACACTACTAATTTTTATCTTATTGCCGCTGGTCGAGATCTATTTAATGATCAAAATAGGTTCTATTATTGGCGCTTTTAATACCATCTCCATAACCATTATAACCGCAATCGTCGGTGTTTATTTTGCCAAGCTCCAGGGCCTATCCACACTGAAGTCAGCGGTTGGAAATCTTCGGGTCAATAAAAGCTCCATCGGAGAAATTCTTGGTGGATTTTGCCTGGTAATTGCTGCTTTTTTATTGATTTTACCTGGGTTTTTAACTGATTTTATTGGTTTTTTATTATTAATACCCTACACAAGAAATTTAATTTTAAAAAAATTTATTCCTAGAACACAGGAAAACAACATTGATATAATAGAAATTAACCCAGAGGAGATAGAAGAGCATGACAAATTCAAATAATAGCAATTATGAGGTAGTTGCAAAATATATAAAAGATATTTCGTTTGAAATTCCTGACCCAGATTGTTTTATTGATGCGGCTCAGTCTTTAGAAAAATACACCACCAAATTAGATATAAGCAGCAAACCATTTAAAAATGATTTGATTGAGTTAAATTGTAAATTTGTTTTAGAAGCTCCAGAAGAAGTAGAAAAAAAAATATATACAGAAGTTTCTTTAGCTATTGTATTTAGAATTACTAACGCCAAGACAACTTCCGAAGAAGTTAAAAAACTAATTTTAGTTACTATTCCAACAGAACATTTTCCTTTTATGAAAGAAATGGTTTCAGACCTGTTTCAAAAATCAGGCTTTAAAAAATTTGCTTTTACCAAAGAGGTTGATTTTGAAGAGCTCTACAAACAGCAGTTCCCTACTTCAGCATAAAGGACTTTGGCACATGAGTTTTTAAAAACTCTCGATGTAACCTTGTCTCTTCATCAGTCACAGAAATAATAATTTTTTTTCTATTCTCATTAATTTTGTAGGACGAATTTTCTTCGTTGGCATTGATGGCACTCTGCTTCAAATCTAACATGGGCTCTTTTTTGTCTAGTAGCTCGATATAAATTTCAGTAAGCAAATTACAGTCTACCAATGCAGAATGTTTTTCTCTTTTTGAAGTGTCAATTTTAAATCTTTTGCACAATGCATCTAGACTTGCTTGAGCGCCTGGAAATTTCTGTCTCGCAAGAGACAGGGTGTCGACCACACGGTCTTTGGTTATGGGCTCTAAATCAATATCCTGAAGAGCCTTATTTAAAAAAGCCATATCAAAATCGGCATTATGGATAACAAGCTTAGAATCTTTGATAAAAGCTAAAAATTCCTTTGCTACATCTTTAAATACTGGCTTGTCTCTTAAGAATTCTCGAGTGATACCATGTGTTTGGTAGGCTCCATCCGATATGTCCATTTCTGGATTAACGAACGTATGAAAAACATTCTTAGTCGGAATTTGGTTTTCCAATTCAACACAAGCAATCTCAATAATTTTATCAGAATTAAAAGATAAACCAGTTGTTTCTGTATCTAAAATAATTTCAAGCATCTAAATCACTATGTTATCAAGAATCTGTTTTACTCTCAATCTTGTTTGTTTCAGTTTGAAATCATTTTCAATAATAATATCAGCTGCTAATTTTTTGCTTTCCACATCTAATTGGATCTTTTTTAATAAATCTACAGTCTTTTTATTGTACCCAAATCTTTTCTGTAAATTTTTTTGTATTAATTTTTGTTTAGCGCTAACAAAAATAATAACATCTTCTGGAACATTGAGTTTATTCTCCAAAAGAAGGGGTATATCCAGAACTAGAATTTTTTTCTTTTTGTTTTTGGCTAAAAATAAATTCATTTTTTTTCTTACTTCTGGATGGATGATGTTAATAATTTTTCTAAGGTTGTTCTTATTGTTCAAAATAGCTTCTGTAAGCTCTTGTTTTTGGGTGGGAAAAGATTTTATAAATTTAGGGATTGCTTTTGTTAGTTTTGCAAACACCTGCCTGCTAGAAGCATAAATTTTTCCCACCTCATAGTCCGCATTGAATAGGGGGTATTTTGTTCCAGCCAATAGTTTTGATATGTGTGTTTTCCCTGAACCAATGTCTCCAATTACACAAATTCTAATCATTTAATTTTTTTTCTACTAAGTTCAAAAGCTCTTGATCTATAGCCGGTTTGCCACCATTCCAAATTTGGTAAGCTGACTGCGCTTGGTACAAAAACATCATTAAACCATTGACTGTTTGATGACCTTCTTTGTGGGCTTTTTTTAAAAAGTCTGTTTGGGAAGGATTGTAAATAACATCATAAAAAATCGTTTTTTTACTAATGTTAGAGAAATTAAAGTTAAGCGTTTCCTTTTCTTTCAACCCGAGGCTTGTTGCGTTGACCACAAGATCCACGCTAAATTTTGTGTGAGGAAAATCTTTCCACAAAACCTGTTTCAATATAGGGCCAAAGTTATTGCGAAGCACACCAAATTTGTCGTCTGTTCGATTGGTAAGAAAAATTTCTTCGACATTTAGATCTTTTAGGGCATGAATAATCGATGGGGAAACACCTCCAGCTCCTATTAAAAGAGCTGACTTAATTTGTTTTTTTTCAGCATTTTCTAAAAGGGAGGTTTGGAAACCCGACACATCTGTATTATCGCCAATAATTTTATTATTTTTTTTATAGACCGTATTAACGGAATTGGTCGCTTGAGCAATTTGCGAAAGCTCATCTAAAAATGGAATAATCTTTTGCTTGAACGGCACAGTAATATTAATTCCGGAGATTTTTTCTTCCCTAATTTCTTGGGCAATATTTTTTAGCTCGCTTTCTTCTAATTGTTTTTTTTCATAACTGGCCTCTACTTTATTTTTTTCAAACCAATGATTGTGAACGAGGGGGGAGAGAGAATGTTTAATTGGATTTCCAATAACTATAAATTTTTTCATTGTGTTTGCTGATTAAAATAATCGGTTACAGCAATAATGGGCATTCCCAAAATTGAATTGGTATCGCCATCTATGGTTTCAAATAAATTTTTTCCCTCAGATTCTATTTGATACACCCCATATTTTTTCATTGTTTCCGTGCCCACGCTCTTTAAATAATTTTCTATTTCTTGATCGGAAAGCTCTTTCATTTTTAAAGATGAGGTTTCATGATAATGCCAAACCATACTTCCGTTCTTAGAAACACAAACGGCGCTATGTAACTTG
This sequence comes from uncultured Pelagibacteraceae bacterium, assembly GCA_963925905.1. Taxonomy (GTDB): domain Bacteria; phylum Pseudomonadota; class Alphaproteobacteria; order Pelagibacterales; family Pelagibacteraceae; genus IMCC9063. The sequence goes on along the minus strand of CAWUVR010000055.1, from coordinate 6,540 downwards.
TGGGTTTTTCCGTTTAATTGTTTAATAATGATTTTTGCTTCTTTGTCATTTTTTGGCTTACTAATGCAATTTTCCTCCAAATCTAACACCTGATCTGCTCCCAGAACAAAATAATTTGAAAATTTAGAACTAATTCGGTTTGCTTTGTGTTCCGCCAAACTTTTTGCAATGGCGATGCAAGTTGCGTTGTTTGCTTTCATGGATTGTTTTATTTCGTCTTCATCCACATTGGAAATCTCTACTTGTATTTCAAAGCCTGCATCCTCTAGTATTTTTTTTCTTACCCCGCTCTTGGATGCTAAAATTATATTTCTAATCATATTCCTTTTCTAATTTCATACATTTTTACAATTGCAGCAGCCGTTTCTTCTACGGACTTTCTGGTAACATCAATGGTTGGAATTTTGTGGGAGGCAAACATTTTTTTTGACTTTATTATTTCTTCTTTAATAAAATCAATATTTGCATAGCCCTGCTGCTTATCGTTTAAAAGATTCATTCTGGTTTTTCTAATATCAACCAATCGGTCTGGGTCTATAAATAGGCCAACCAAAAGAGACGGAGCGTTAAAAATAAAATCTGGAACTTCTTGATGAGATACTAGCGGAATATTTCCGGTTCTAAATCCTTTTTCAGCAAGATAAATAGATGTGGGTGTTTTGCTTGTTCTGCTCACTCCAAGTAAAATTATATCAGCATCCACCATACTCTCCAGCTGTTGGCCGTCGTCATGAGCAAGGGTGTACTGTATGGCTTCTATTTTTTTATAATATTCTGTGTTCAGCTCGTGCTGACCGCTTGGTCTGCGCGTTGCCTTTTCTCTGAATAAAGACTCGAATTGTGGGATTAAATGATCCAAAACTCCGAAACATGGAATGTTGTGAGATTTGCTTTCGTTTTTAATAAAGTTCGAAGTTGAGGGCTCAACCAAAGTATAGATAATAATTGGGTTTTTTGTTTTTTTACACTGATCCATTAATTCTGCTGTTTGAGCGCTCGTTCGCACAAAAGAGAAGTGTTTAAGAGAATATTCCATATCTCTAAATTGGGCTTTTAGGGCTAAAAAAATTCTATCCAGGGTTTCACCTGTGGAATCTGAGACTAAAAAAAAATTATATTTCTTGTTCATAAGTCTGTTAGCAACAATCTATAACCCAAATCAATACATTTATCATTAGTCAGCTAACCACTCATTACATATCCATATGCATTTTTTATAAAACTATTAGACTTTATTAAAAATTTAATAAAAAGTTAGTTTTGTTTATAAGTATAATTTTTGTTACAAATTGATAAAAAGACATCAAAGTAATTGTGTATAAACTGTTAATAAAAAGTTAACCCCATTATTAACCGCTCCTACCAATACTAATACTTATAATTAATTATTATATATATGAGTACTTTAATTAAAAAATCTTTAGAGAAGAAAAATCCTATCTGGTTAATGAGACAGGCAGGTCGTTATCTCCCTGAATATCAAAATATAAGAAAAAAACAAAAAAATTTTATTAAATTTTGTTTAAATATAAACGCGGCAACCAAAATAACTTTACAACCAATAAAAAGATACAACCTAGACGCTGCAATTATTTTTTCAGATATTTTATTAATCCCATATGCTTTGGGGCAAGAAGTAAATTTCAAAGAAAGTATTGGACCAGTGTTGGGAAAATTTAATTTAACTTCATTTAAAAACATAAAAGAAAAACAATTTATTAATAAACTAAAAAATGTGTACAGCGCAATTTCCAAAACAAGAAAACAATTAGACAGAAAAAAATCACTAATAGGCTTTGCGGGATCTCCCTGGACAATTTTGGTTTACGTTTTAAACCGAATGTCTCCCAAAAAAAACAATGTTTATAAAAAGATTTTAAAAGACAAGGAACAAGCAAAAGAATTGTTAAAAATAATAGAAAAATTTATTTGCATTCATCTAAAAAAACAAATTGAATCTGGTGCGGACACAATTCAGTTGTTTGATAGTTGGGCGGGCCTACTAAACAAAAAAGACCTAAACCACTTTTGTTTTCAACCAACCAAAAGAATAATAAAAAATATTAAAAAAAAATACCCAAAAATTCCAATTATTTGCTTTCCCAAAGGAATAGGGAAAGAGGTGGTAAATTTTTGCAATATAACAAAACCAGATGCGCTGAGTATTGACAGCAGAACAAGCCCCAATCTCATATTGAAAAAAATTAACAAAAAAATAGTCATACAAGGAGGGTTGGACCCAAAATTTTTACTGGGTAACAAAATTGTAATGAAGAAAAAAATAGAATTTTATTTAAAGAAATTTAAAAACAGAAGTTACGTTTTTAATTTAGGCCACGGAGTTCCAAAAGAAACTAGTCCCGAGACTATTCATGAGCTGGTTAACATAGTAAAAGAATTTAAATGAACGAGTTATTAGAGAAAATAAATCACCCCCCAATAAAGTATGGCAAAACAGGGGTTTTAGTAGTTAACCTGGGAACGCCAGACAGCACGAGCTGGTGGGACGTTAGACGATACTTGAAGGAATTCTTGTCTGATAAAAGAGTTATCGAAACAAACCCATTTTTGTGGTGGGTTATTTTAAATTTTATTATTCTAAATGTAAGGCCACATAAATCAGCAAGAGCTTATAAAAAAATTTGGATGGAAGGAACTAATGAGTCGCCCCTTCGTTTCTACACCAAATCCCAAGCAGAAAAACTAGTAGCTAAATTTGGGCAACAGAAAAATATCATAGTTGATTATGCAATGCGCTATGGAAACCCAAGTATAAAATCAAAGTTAGATAATTTGCAAAAACAAGGATGTGAAAAACTTATTATTCTTCCACTATACCCTCAATATGCGGCGGCAACAACGGCAACCGTCTGCGATGAAGTTTATAGAAATTTAATGAAGATGCGTTGGCAGCCGAGTCTACAAATTATACCGCACTATGAATCTGAGCCGTTATATATCGAGGCGCTCTCGAATAGCATCAATGAGCATTTAAAAAAAATTAGTTGGGTTCCTGATGTTATTTTATCTTCTTTTCACGGCATCCCAAAAAAATATTTTGACAAAGGAGATCCCTACCAATGCTATTGTCATAAAACTAACAGATTATTAAAAGAAAAATTTGGAAACAAAATTCCAATTGAAATTTCTTTTCAATCTAGGTTTGGACCTGCGGAATGGTTACGGCCCTACACAGACAAAACACTAGAACGATTGGCCAAAGAAGGAAAAACAAATATTTTAATGATCTGCCCAGGATTCTCAGCGGACTGCGTAGAAACACTGGAAGAAATAGAAATGGAAGGCCAGGCAACTTTTAAAGAAAGCGGTGGAAAAAACTTTTCCATGGTTCCTTGTTTAAATGATAGCGAAGATCATATAAATCTTTTAGAATATCTAATAAAAAAACATCTAGTTTAATTATGAACATTTATCTTTTACTTAAAGCTTTGCACATCATAGCAATCATTTCATGGATGGTGGGCCTTTTGTATTTACCAAGAATTTATGTGTACCATTGTCAGACTCAGTTTGGTTCGGAAGCACACGAAAAATTTGTTCAGATGGAATACAGACTCTTAAAATTTATTATGAACCCAGCTATGATTTTGTCCTGGATTTTGGGTATTGGCCTACTATTAGTTTTGGGCCATGAAGCAGCAATGCAACTTTGGGTCCAAGCAAAACTGTTGTTGGTGTTAGCAATGTCAGGCTTCCACGGTTTTCTAGGAGCTTGCAGAAAGAAATTTGAAAATAACACAAACCTTAGATCAGAAAATTTTTACCGCTTAATAAACGAAGTGCCGACAGTTATAATGATCATTATTGTTTTTTTAGTAGTTTTTAAACCGATATTGTAGGCTTGCAAAACAACCAATATCCACTATATAATAATTTCATAAGTCAAAATAATCTTCCTACATAATGAACCTCCAAGAACTTAAAGACAAAACGCCGGCCGATTTAATATTAGAAGCAGAAAAGCTCGGAATTGAAAATCCAAGCACGATGCGTAAGCAAGAAATTCTTTTCGCAATATTAAAAAAATTTGCAGAAAAAAATGAACAAATTACAGGAAGTGGAGTTCTGGAAACTTTACAAGATGGCTTTGGTTTTTTGAGAGCTATAGAATCAAACTACTTACCAGGACCCGATGATATTTATGTTAGCCCAAGTCAGATTAAAAGATTTGGTTTAAGAAAAGGAGACACGGTTGAGGGAGAAATTAGAGCACCCAAAGAACAGGAAAGATATTTTGCCCTTTTGAAAGTAAACAAAATTAACTTCGAAGATCCTGAAAAAACAAGAAACAAAATTAACTTTGATAACTTAACTCCCCTATACCCACAGGAAAGATTAAAGTTAGAAATTGAATCAACCAAGATTGAAAAAAAAGCAGATGTAACAACAAGATTAATAGATCTAATAGCCCCGATTGGAAAAGGACAAAGATCATTAATTGTTTCCCCGCCAAGAACAGGAAAAACCGTTGTTCTGCAAAATATTGCCCACGCTATTACAACTAACCACCCGGAAGTTTATTTGATCGTTTTGCTAATTGACGAACGTCCAGAGGAAGTTACGGATATGCAGAGATCGGTTAAAGGCGAGGTAATAAGTTCAACATTTGATGAGCCAGCCATGAGACACGTTCAGGTCGCCGAGATGGTTATAGAAAAAGCAAAACGTTTAGCGGAGCATAAAAAAGATGTTGTTATTTTATTAGATTCTATCACTAGATTAGGACGAGCTTACAACGCGGTTGTTCCAAGTTCTGGAAAAGTATTAACCGGAGGTGTGGATGCAAACGCCCTACAAAGACCAAAAAGATTTTTCGGAGCAGCAAGAAATATCGAAGAAGGTGGATCTCTAACTATTATTTCAACGGCTTTAATCGAAACCGGATCAAGAATGGACGAGGTGATTTTCGAAGAATTTAAAGGAACAGGTAACTCAGAAGTTATTATGGATAGAAAAGTTGCCGACAAAAGAATCTACCCTGCCATTGATATTACTAAGTCAGGAACTCGAAAAGAAGAGCTGTTACTTTCCAAAGACGAATTGCAAAAAATAAATGTTCTTAGAAGAATTATCAATCCTATGGGCACCATGGACGCAGTCGAATTTATTATCGGAAAATTAAGAGATACAAAAAATAACGCAGAGTTTTTTGACTCTATGAATAAATCTTAATTAGTTTTTAATTTTTCTAGCTTCTTCAGGAAGCATAATGGGAATTCCATCTTTTACCGGGTAAGCCAAACCAGATTTTTTAGCGATCAATTCTTGCTTTTCTTGGTCGTAGACCAACTTTTCTTTCGACAAAGGGCAGACCAGCATGGACATAAGATTTTGTTTTGCGTTCATGTTAGTGGATCTTTTTTTGAGTGTTGGTAGTTGTATTCCCCAAAATATAAAAATTAATAATTTGATTTAAAATACTGTTTCTTTCCTGCATGGAGGTCGTTTCGAGTAGGCGCTGTTTTTCGCCCACAGAAAAAGGACAAATCATGGCTAAAGAGTTGATTAGCTGGCCAGGATCTACTTTTTCGACAACGCTCCAGTCCGTCGACAGTTGAAACATTCTGAAAAATTTTTTTGTTTTATCAATTAGTTCCAATAATTCGACATCAGTTATTGCCTTGGTATTGTTTTTTTCTTTTAGGTCTTTTTCATAGTCTGAATAAGAAACTTTAAACTTTCGGTATAATTTTTCAGTCGGCAGTTCTTTGACAATTTTAAATCTTGTTATGCCCTCTAAGCTAATTAAATATTTTCCATCCGAGCTTTCGGCATGTTTGCTGATAACCCCAAGACACCCGACATCAAAAACAGTTGGCTTTTCGGACGGAGCAGTCTGGGTGTTGGGCTGAGAGATTCCAATAAATTTATTTTGATCAAGAGCATCCTTAATCATTTGTTTGTATCTTGGTTCAAAAATGTTTAAAGGCAGTATCGTGTTAGGAAAAAAAATTGCATTGGACAAAGGAAATACAGGAATTTCCTCGGGTATATTTTCTAAGTCAATTTTATCTTTGTTCATTTAATAATTTGTATTGAAAATATATATTATAAATAATACTTTAAACACAAATTACAAGCGGGTGTAGCTCAGTGGTAGAGCGAATCGTTGCCAACGATTAGGTCGTGGGTTCAATTCCCTTCACCCGCTCCAAAATAATTATGTTCGAGGATTTTGAGAAATTAGATGTAAAAGTTCCCGACCATGGTTATGGCGAGGCAACGATACGCCTGAGAAGAGGCGGGGAAGGCCCACCACTTTTGTTGTTACATGGAAATCCTATGTCGCATGTTACGTGGCACAAGATTGTCCCCGAGTTAAAAAAACATTTTCATATTATCGCTGCTGATTTAAGAGGCTATGGAGACAGCATTGGCCCAGAAGACGGTGGAAAAAATCATATTAATTATTCATTTAGAGCCATGGCAATGGACCAGATAAATATAATGGAGCAGTTTGGTTTTAAAACTTTTCAAGTTGCTGGCCACGACAGGGGAGCAAGAACCACTCATCGCATG
>CAWUVR010000054.1:0-12626 GCA_963925905.1 uncultured Pelagibacteraceae bacterium | reverse complement strand
ATGGCGTTTTTATTTTAAAAGAAAAATTAGGATGGATCAGAATTGTATCTGCTGTTCTTATTTTTTTTGGCTGTGTGTTGGTTAAAATATATTCTTAATAAACTTAATTTTTGGCTAACAAAGTTTCTGAAAGTGTTGCCCAATAATGAGCGCCAATAGGTAATAATTTGTCATTAAAATTATAATGAACGCTATGAAGATTTTCAGAATCTTCTCCCGATCCTAACCAAATATAAGCACCTGGTCTTTCTTGTAACATATAAGAAAAATCTTCTGAGCCCATGCTGGGTGTAAAATCGTCCCTTATCAAATCTTTTCCAAAAGCGTCTGCAAAAATATTAGATGCAATCTCTGCTTTGGATTCGTCATTGATGGTTGGTGGATAGCCAGGTATAATTTCCATGTCTACTGTACAATCATTGATCGCTGCAGCATCAGAGGCCACCTTTTTAATTTGCTTTAGCATACGGTCTCTAGTGGTATTATTTGTAGTCCTTACCGTACCTCCGATCGTAACCAAATCTGGTATCACGTTAAAAGCAGACCCTCCTTCAATTTTCGTAAGGGATATCACCGTTTGATCGAAAGGATCGAGCTGTCTTGAAATAATGGTTTGTAAGCTAGTAATAACCAAACCAGCAGAAACCACAGGATCATTATTACCGTGAGGCATCGCTGCATGACCACCCTTGCCTTGTATTTTTAAAATAAAAATATCTCCTCCCGCTTGCACGAGACCTTTGTGAGCAACTAAATGACCGGTAGGCAAACCAGGCCAATTATGAATTCCCCATACACTATCTATTTCAAATTTTTCAAAAAGACCGTCCTTGATCATGGCTTTGGCTCCTGCGTTACCACCTTCTTCTGCAGGCTGAAAAATACAATAAACCGTTCCATAAAAATTTCTTGTTTTGGATAAATAATGCGCTGCACCTAACAACATGGTTGTGTGACCATCATGACCGCATGCATGCATTCTTCCTTCGTTTTTCGAAGAATAAGCAAGGTTTGTTTTTTCAGTCATGGGCAAAGCATCAATATCTGCCCTAATACCGATAGATTTTTTGCTAGCGCCTCCATCTTTTCCGTGGATCACTCCGACCAAACCTGTTCCGCCAAAACCTCGGTGAACTTCGATTCCAAAAGACTCTAGTTTTTTTGCAATAAAGTCTGAGGTTTCTTTTTCTTCATAAGCAATCTCTGGATACTGATGAATGTGTTGTCTCCACTCTTCCATTTCCGGAATCAGTAATTGAATTTCTTTTTTTATAGTCATTGATTTCACATCTAAACACTCTAATGTAAACTTACAATTATTATTTACTCCTTTAAATGGACAAAAAAGCTATAACAATCCTAGGTGAAGACAGTCAGTCCATTCCTCTTATTTTAGATTCGCCACATAGCGGAACTTACTACCCTGATGACTTTCATCATCAAGCAGACTTTATGAAATTAAGACAAGCAGAAGATACATATGTGGATGAATTGTTTGATTTTGAAAATATAGAAAAAATTGGGGCTACTTTTCTTCGTGCAGAGTTTCCGAGGTCTTATATTGATGCCAATCGCTCTGAAAAGGATTTTTCTCCTGAAGATCTTGAGGCAGATTCCAATGGTATTTGTGACATACAATTTTCACCTTCCGTAAAAAGCAAATTAGGTATTGGTTTAATATGGTTAAGAGTTCCCCCTGATGGGGAGCCAATGTATGCTGGCAAAATTCATCCAAGTGTTTTAATGCACCGTGTGAATACTTGTCATCGACCTTATCATCAAGCACTTCAAAGAATCATGGATAAAACGTATAAGCAGCATGGAAAATTTTATCACCTAAATTGCCACTCTATGCAAAATCATGCTTCTGCGATGTCGGAACAACCCAAAGGAACTAGCCGTCCAGACTTTGTTATTGGCGATAGAGATGGCACAAGCTCTGAGAAAGAGTTTAGAGATGTGATTGTTAGTTGCTTAAAAAGCTTAGATTATGACGTTTCGGTTAACGATCCTTACAAAGGAGTAGAGTTAGTATCTGCTTATAGTAATCCACAAATACACAAAAATTCTATACAAATAGAAATTAATCGTCGATTATATATGGATGAAGTTACAAGGGAAAAAAATAATGGCTTTTCTTCCGTTAAAAAAAATTTAAAAGAATTGTTACAAGAGTTAAGAAACTGGATTATAAAAAAACAAGGGAGTTGATCATGACAGACAGTAGATTAAATTATGCAAACGAGTATCCTGTAGAAATTACCGGACCTGATATTAGTGCTTACAAAAAAGGAAATGTAGGAATTGATTATGTTCACACATTTGATTCTGGAAAACCTGGACCCCATGTATTAATCAGTGCTCTTGCGCATGGTAATGAACCGTGTGGAGCCCTTGCGGCGGATTGGTTTTTCAAACAATCTGAAAGACCTATTCAAGGAAAATTATCCATTGCCTTTATGAATGTTGAAGCCTATTTGGCTTTTGATCCTAAAAATCCAAACCGTACTAGATGGGTGGAGGAAGATTTTAATAGATTGTGGGGACCTGGAGTTTTGCAAGATAGTAGCAGAAAAAAAACTTCTGAATTTATAAGAGCAAACGAAGTGTTGCCTGCGGTAGCAGATGCCGACTTGTTGTTGGATATCCATTCTATGCAAAAGCCATGCGTGCCTTTGATGATGGCCGGTACGGTAGATAAAGGAAGAGAACTTGCAAAAGCGGTTGGCATGAACATGTCCACTATTACAGACTCAGGACATGCCGAAGGTATGAGAATGAGAGATTATGATGGGTTTTCAGATCCAAACAGTAAAAAAAATTCTTTATTGGTAGAATGTGGTCAGCATTGGGAACAATCTTCTGAGGAGATAGCTATTGAAACGACAATTAGATTTTTAAATTATGCAGGCATTATGAAAAAGGGATTTGGAGCGGAATATTTAAGTAGTTCCAAAAATAAAGAACAAATGAGATTCTTTAAAGTAGGAACAGCTATCACTATTAAAACAGATCGGTTTGTTTTTGATAAAGATTGGCAAGGGTTTGACCACCTTACAAAGGGAACATTAATTGGCAAAGATGGGGAAGAATCTATTGTCGCTCCTTACGAACCTACTGTTTTGATCATGCCTACGAAAAGACTTTTTCCAGGTTTGACAGCTGTTCGTTTAGCTTTCCCTATTTAATCTAGATTGAAAGGTCTTTTTTTAGTCGTTGAGGTGACATGCTGAAAAATGATGGGGCGCCACTTCTTTAAATACTGGTTTTTCTACTTTGCATTTTTCCGTAGCAAACTTACATCTTGGGTGAAAGTAGCATCCACTTGGTGGATTCAAGGGAGATGGAATTTCTCCTTTAATAGGTTCGTACACTTTTCTCGTTGTATCTAAAGTAGGAACTCCACTCAACAGAGCTTTGGTATAAGGATGATTAGTGTGATTGATCACTTCGTCCGTAGAAGCAATCTCTACAATTTGTCCTAAATACATAACAACAATGCGGTCCGCAATATGCTCAATCACTCCCATATCATGACTGATAAAAAGATAAGTCAGGTTCATCTTCTCTCTTAGATCTAAAAAAAGATTAATGATTTGCGCTTGTATAGAAACATCTAGCGCTGCAACCGATTCATCGCAGACTACCAGTTCTGGAGAAACAGCAAGAGCTCTTGCGATTCCCACTCTCTGTCTTTGTCCTCCAGAAAATTGATGTGGGTATCTTGGCATCGCATCATTGTTTAAACCTACCTTGGCTAACATTTCAGCGACAAAACTTTTCTTATCTTTCTTAGAAATTAACTGGTGATAAATAGGTGCTTCAGAAATAATATCTAAGACTTTTTTTCTTGGATTTAAAGATGAGAAAGGATCTTGGAAAATCATTTGTATTTTGAGATCTATATTATGATCCTGCTTATACTTTTCATTTTCAAAACCTGCATAATGCTTCTCTTTAAAAGAAACGCTACCTGAAGTGATGGGCATAATGCCTGCTATCATTCTTCCCAAAGTAGATTTTCCACATCCCGACTCCCCTACGACTCCCACAACTTCTCCGGACAAAATATCAAAGGACACGTTGTCTACAGCATGAACAACCTCTTCTTTATAAGAGCCACCTAATAAGTTGATAAATTTTGTAGTTTTGTCAAGGGATTTGATAAATTTTTTAGAAATATTTTTTACTTCGAGGATTTTATCTTTCATGAGATTCTCCCACGTTCAAACAGCGTAAGTAACGACCATCTGCTTGTTTTAATTCGGCAGGCTGTTCGTGTTTGCACTTTTCAATTCTTTGATGGCAACGCTCTTCAAAAGCACATCCTTCGGGAAGGCAAAACATAGCAGGAACCATACCGTCAATTTGATGAAGTTTCTCACCCTTTTTATTTCTACTCGGAACACTTTTGATTAATCCTTGAGTGTAAGGATGCATGGGATTGTTAATTATTTTATCTGTAGATCCTTGCTCAATAATTCGTCCCGCATACATAACGCAAATTCTATCTGTGATCCCCGCTACTACTGCAAGATCATGGGTCACCCACAATAATGCAGTTCCTGATTCTTTGCATAACTTTTGCATTTCAAAGATTACCTGGCCTTGAATGGTAACATCCAGGGCGGTCGTAGGTTCATCAGCAATTATTAAGTCTGGTTTGTTTAATAAAGCTATCGCAATAGAAACTCTTTGGCGCATTCCCCCAGAAAACTGGTGGGGATATGCTTTCATTCTTTCGTCCGGTGAAGAGATACCGACAAGGCCAAGAGCATCTCTGCACTTATCGTAGGCTTCTTGATTGGAAATTTTTTTATCATGCGCTTTAATTGTTTCCATCATTTGAGTTTGAATACGCAACACTGGATTTAACGTCATCATAGGGTCTTGGAAAATCATGGCAATTCTGTTGCCCCTAACATCCTGCATTTGCTTAGGTGAGATATTTCTAAGATCTATATCTTTAAAAACAATATTTCCAGAAACTATTTTTCCCGGGGCATCCACTAGTCCCATAATAGAAAAACCAGTAATAGTTTTTCCCGAACCAGATTCGCCTACTAGGCCTACAATTTCTCCGGCATTAATATGGAAGCTAATATCGTCTACTGCCTTTACGATTCCCTCTTTCTTAAAAAAATGAGTTTTCAGATTTTTAATTTCTAAAATTGGTTTCATAGTTTATTTTTTTAAGCGAGGATTGAACATATCTCTCAGTTGATCCCCTACTAAATTAATAGACACAATCGTAAACAATAAAGCTATGCCAGGAAAAATGCTGATCCAATAATCTCCTGTATGAACATATTCAAATCCATTTCCGATCAACAATCCCAAAGATGGTTCGGTTTGCGGGAGGCCCAGTCCAAGAAAGCTTAGTGTTGCTTCTAAAGAAATGGCGTGTGCAGTTTGTAAAGTAGCCACCACAATTAAAGGAGGTATGCAGTTTGGAAGAATATGGCTGAGCATAATTCTTAAATTACCAAGGGACAAACATCTTGCTGCATCCACATATTCTTTTCTACTCTCCACCAAGGCAGAAGCTCTGGCAGTTCTTGCGTAGTAGGCCCACTGTACCAAGACAAGGGCTAAAATTGTTTTTTCAACTCCCTTTCCAAAAGCAGCTAAAATAATGAGGGCTACTAAAATAGAAGGAAAACTAAGCTGAATATCAACAATTCTCATTATTAAACTTTCATATCTGCCACCAAAATAAGCAGCTGAAATTCCAAAAAACGCTCCCACGATAAGAGCAAATATTCCAGACAAAACACCAACACTAAGACTAATTCTTAAACCATAAAAAATAGCAGACAGCATATCTCTGCCGGCTCCATCCGTACCCAGCCAATAAATATTTCCAGAAAAATCTTCCTCCATGGGAGCCAGTCTAGAGTTCATAATGGTAACCGTTGATAAATCGTAAGGATCCGTTGGTGATATTACCGATGCAAAGATCGCAACGAAGAGAATGATAATAAAAAAGAATAAAGCACCAACCGCAAGTTTATTTTCTGAAAAATCGCTCCAAATTTTAGAAAGCAATTCATGCTTATTGTTATTGCTCATTAGTCGGAACCCTTAATTCTAACTCTTGGATCTAAAAAGCTATAAAGAATATCGACTATCAAGTTTAGAAAGACAAAAAAGGCGACAATAATAATTAAATAGGCGACGATAACAGGCCTATCTAAATTATAAACTGCGTCGATAATTAGTTTTCCAGCGCCTGGCCATGCAAAAACTGTTTCGGTTACGGTAGAAAAGGCAACTAGAGATCCAAATTCTAGTCCAATCACCGTCACCACTGGTATTAAAATATTTTTTAACAAATGAACATTTACTACTCTTGATTCTGAGAGTCCCTTAGCTCTTGCAAACTTAATGTAATCTTGCAAAGCGACTTCTCTTGTTCCTGCTCTAGTTAATCGCAAAACAGAAGAGAGTTTAAATAGAGCCAGGTTCAAGGCTGGTAAAAAAATATGAGATAATCCATCCAGAGTAAATAAAGAACTTTCAATTCCAAGAAAAGTCCCCAACTCTCCTCTGCCTGTGGAAGGGAGCCAGCCCAGATGAACTGCGAAAAGCATGATTAACATAATTCCAACCCAAAAAGTTGGCATAGAAAATCCCAAGATAGATCCTGCCATAATAAATTTACTAATTTTTCGATCCGGTTTTAATCCTGCATAAATTCCAAGTGGCAAAGCAAACACCAAAGAGATAAAAAGTGAAAAAAGTGCAAGTTCGATGGTTGCGGGAAAACGTTCTAAAATCAATGAAAGCGCAGGAATTCCCTGGACAAAAGAAAGACCAAAATCACCGTTAAGTACATTTTTTAAAAAATACCAGTATTGTTCAAGAACCGGCTTATCTAAACCAAACTCTTTAATGGTTCGCTCTATTTCTGCTTGGGTCGATTCTGGGCTGATCATCATATAAATAGGATCGCCAATTAAATTCACTCCACAAAAAACAATGAGGGACATGACAAATAGCACTACAATACTTTGGGTAGACCTTTGAAGTATGAATGCTGTCATTTTATTTAAAACTAAAGTTACTTTTGTTTCAGTTAATAAAAATCCAGGAAGTTCGTTCCTGGATTTTTATTTTATATACAGTTAATTGTTATTGGGTTTCTATTTTTTTTGCAAGCCAGCAACAACCGTGTATTCATCCGTTCTAGGCAGATAAGTATAACCTGCTTTTGCTGCCCATGTATTCACTTGATAATGGATAGGAATGATACCGTAGTTTTTACCAACCGCTAATTCAGTTGCCTCTGCAAGAACTTTTCCTCTTGCATCAGAATCAACTGTAGCTAAAGCTTTATCAATCAAAGCATCAACTTTAGGATCAGAATGTCTTCCTCGGTTAGCACCACCCATTCCTTTTGTTTTGTCATGAGTAGCTAGCAAAGATTTTAAAGGAGAAGAAGCTTCTCCAGATCCAGCACCCCAACCCAAAACCATCATACTAAATTCTGGAGTTTTGTCTGGAGCACCTGCGGAAGCGCGCTTAAAGTAAACCGCTTTAGGCATCACTTCAATTTTACACTTGATTCCAATTTTAGATAACATTTGTCCAAGAGCTTCTGCAATCTTAGCATCGTTAATGTATCGATCGTTTGGTCCGTGTATGGTTAGCTCAAATCCTTTTCCATATCCTGCTTCTTTCATTAACATTTTAGCAGTTTTGATATCGTAAGGATCTGGCTTCATATTAGAAGAAACACCATGGAAACCTTTTGGTAACAATTGTCCTGCAGGAATTGCAAGACCTTCCATCACCTTGGAAACCATTGCGTCACGATTAATTGCTAGAGAAATAGCTTTTCTCACTTTAACATTTAAAAGAGGATTTTTAATTTTTCCTCCTCCAATAGCTTTTATGTAAGGAGAGTCTTCTCTAAATTGATCGATGTGCAAATAAATAACCCTATTAGAAGGACCGCTACTAAGTTGAATTTTTTTATTTTTCTTTAACTTAGCGACGTCTACTGGTGGAACACTATCAATAAGATCTACATCTCCCGAAAGCAAAGCTGCAACTCTAGCAGGTCCAGATTTTATTGGTTTAAATTCCACAACATCAAATTCAGGTTTTTTTCCAAAATAATCACTATTTTTTACTAAAACTATTTTGTCACCCTTGATATATTCCTTGAACTTGTAAGGACCCGTTCCAATAGTTGCTTTTCCACTATTGTAATCTTCTGTTGTTGCATTGGTTCCGTACTTTTTGGAAACAATTTTTACAACACCTAAATCATTCGGCATTAATGGATAAGGTTTTTCAGTTTTTACATGAACAGTGTAGTCATCGATTTTTACAAAGGTTTTTCCTTTTAAATATATTCCAAAGCTAGCTGGAGACTTAGGAACATTGAGAGCTCTACTTGCGGTAAAAATAACATCGTCGGCTGTAAATTTGCTGCCGTCGTGCCATTTCACATCTTTTCTTAATTTAAATTCCCATGTTGTGTCATTAATGGGTTTCCAAGAAGTGGCCAAATCAGGAATCGCTTGCTGATTCTCATCCTGCCCAACTAAATGTGAAAAAATATTATTTCCGAACATATTATTAGGACCTACATTGTGATAATGCGGATCTATCGAGCTTGGTTCTCCCTTGATTCCTATTTTTAGATTTTCTGAAAATGCGATCGATGGGACAAAGCAAATTACCATCAATGCAATCAATTGTTTTAAAATTTTCATTTTTATTCTCCACTTTGATTAAATTAACTGAGATAAGAGCATTAAGCGGACAAAGTCAAAAAAAATATGCACAACTTCTGACTGTATTGCAAACAAGTTCTTAATCGCTTTATATTTTGACTTATCTCTTGATTTATATGATTTCAAATCTGGGAGTTAATTTTAAAAAAAAATAATTCATCTAGATTTTTATGTAAAACAGCTTTGCAAATCTATATCCGTATAAATCTGAATCATATTTATTGAAATGAACGCGCTCAAAAATAAAATTTTTTTATTATATTTTATTACCAATACCCTTTCTCTTTTAGGAACCTGGATTCAAAAGATAGGAGTGGGTTGGCTTACTTGGGAAATAACCCATTCTACTTTCTGGACTAGTTTTGTGACACTTTCATTAATGGCTCCAGCTGGGATTTTTGGACCCCTGTTCGCTGTATTTGCAGAAAGATGGGACATGCGAAAAGCAAGCCTCTATTTGAAAATATTAATATTTTTAGTGGGTGCCTGCATTTGGTACATGGAACACCTGAATCATCACACTCTTTTCTCTCTGGCTTTTTTATCTATAACGCAAGGAATGGTACAAGCTTGTTATCATCCTGTTCGATTGGTTTTTATATCGGAAGTAGTGCCAAGAGAAATGTTATCTAGCGCTGTAGGTTTGAACGCGGCTTCTTTTAATGCATCTCGGGTGATCGGACCTAGTATTGCCGGTCTTTTAATTCTTTTCTTTGATTTAGAAACTACTTTTTTTATTGCTCTGTTAGCCTACCTACCTTTAATTCCTATTTTAATTTTTATGAAATTAAATAATCGTAAAAAATCAATTTTAGAAACTAAAAATTTTTTTAATCGCTTAGTAGAAGGTGGTAAGGTTGCGGTACAAACTCCCATTATATTTAAATGCTTGTTTTTAGTTTTGATGAATGGTTTTTTTGTAAGGGGAATGCTTGAGATTCAGCCAACGATCGCCGGTGAGATATTAGAAAGTGGAAGTTCAGGTCTCTCGTTAATCACCGCAGCCACCGGGCTTGGAGCCTTACTTGGTAGTATCTGGGTGGGTCTCGGTGAAAAAACAGGATTCAAAGCAGAAAAAGTAATTCTTCCTATGCTGTATTTTGGATTTGTCGTCAGTGCCCTGATTGTATTTTTTGACAATTTGTACATTATCTCTTTTTTATTTGTAGTGGCGGGATTTACTGCAACAACGGTGGGCATTGGTAGTCAAACTCTCATTCAATTAGAGGTGCAAGATTCTTACAGGGCTAGAGTGCTAACTTGGTGGTCGACCATGTCCTTTGGTTTTTTAACCTTGGGGGGGTTAAGCTTGGGATATGCAGGAGAGTTTATACCTTTAAGAACCGCTATGATTGTTATGCCCCTACTGGGAATTATTCTTTTTAAAATTATTTGGCATTACAAATTTAACAATAAACTTATTTAGATTTTTTTTTAGTTTCTCTTTGAAAAATATAAATTCCAGATAAGGTAATAATAAAACCTCCTAATAAAGTGCTAAAAATAGGAGACAAATTCCAAATCACTAAATCAAAAATAATAGCCCAAAGGATGCCTGAATATTTAAAGGGAGTAATGATAGAAGCTTCTGCATTTTTTAAAGAGTAGCTCATTAACATTTGACCAATAGCTGCAGATACACCAACTCCCAACATTAACCATAAAAAATCATAAGAAAGACTCTTCCAAACAAAAGGTTGGGCCAAACCAGTGACTAAAACACTAATCGCCATATAGTAAAAGACAACTGTCGTAGGGCTTTCTGTTTTACCAAGCACTCTCATAAATAAAAATGTACTTGCAAATAAAAGAGTGGCCAACAAAGCAACTAGAGATTCTGTTTGGATATCTCCTGAAGGATTGATCACTAACACCACTCCTGAAAAACCAAGGGAAATAGCCAACCATCTTCTCCAACCAACTTTTTCACCTAGGAATAAAGTTGCTAAAATACAAACAAAAATAGGAACCGCCTGGCCAATAACTGTTACATCGGCAATAGACATTCTCTGATAGCAATAAAAGTATAAAATATTACTAGCGGCGCCAGCTAAAGCTCTAAAAATATGAAGTATGGGCTTCTGGGTATGAACCACTTTTGCTATTCCAGATCTCAGAATAAAAGGTGTCAAGACAACAAGAACAATAACAGCTCTTAAAAAAGTAATTTGAATAGGATGGTAGTTAGGGCCAATTATTTTTACAAAAACTGTCATAGAAGACAGAGCAATAGTTGCAACCAACATTGCTATGATAGCCCTTGTGTTAGAATTTTTTGTCCAGTTCATATTGAGATTAATATCGTTACGTCTTTTAAGAAGCATAAAGAGATTTATTTGGATAACAAGAACAATTCCTCAGGAAGAGTTCTGATTAAACTAAAAAACAGTTTTGATTTTTTGTAACCGTTTTTTTAGTTTGGCAGATCTGCTCTGCGCTAACTTGGATACTCTGATCGCAACCGCTGCGCTGTTGCCAGTATTTTTTTTTGGGTCCACAAGATTCCTAATATCTTTAGCGGATAAATTACTACTAATGTCCTTGTCTAATAAAAGGGCATCTTCAAAAGACATTTTTTTATAACGAACATGATCAATAGCATCATGAAGAGCCTTGTAAGCTTTTTGCTTGCCAATGATGGGAGCCACTTCCATGACTACATTTTCTGCATTAATTAGTCCCTGGGTCAGCTCTAGTGTTTGGATCATTTTTTCTGGATGAACCTGAATAGTATTCAATAAACCATTAAAATCTTCGAGCAGGACATTTAACTTTGGAAGCATTTCGTGAATTGTTTGTCTAGCAAACACGTGGGTTGCGTGGTCTCCCTCGTTACTAATAGACATAACTGCATTACCCCTTACGGTATAACAAGCCATGTCATTAGCTGCTGCTATAAAAGCATATACATATTTTGGATTAATTTTTTGAGGCATTGTAGAACTTCCGACAACTCCTTTTGCCAATTTCTCTGAAATAGCTTGCACTTCTTCTCGCATATAAAATTCCAACTCTCTGCCAATATTTAATAAAGCTGAACCCAAATGACCGCAAAGCAAAGCATACTCTGCTGTATTGTCATAAATGGCTCTTGAAGGAACATGCACTGTATTCAAATTTAATTTTTTTGCTAATTTTTTATAAAGCAAATCTCCCTTGTTTCTAAAAGAATGCATAGCTCCCACCGCTCCACCAAAAATTAAAACAAACAATCTCTTTTCCAGTTCTTCAAATCGTTGCTCAAATCTCAAAAGCTCCTCGGTCCATTCGGCAAGTTTAAAACCAAACGTGATAGGCATTGCGTGCTGTCCATTAGATCTAGCGACCATAGGTAGGTTGCTATGTTTTTTAGATAATAGAGATAACGTTTCTAAGCATTCAGACATTCTGAACATCGCTTGCACATGTGCCTTTCTAAAAAGAAGTGTTGTTCCAGCATGCAGGATATTATGAGTAGTAGCTCCGTAGTGAACAAATTTCTTAGCTTCCTCATTGCACGCATTCACAATAGATCTTACTAAAGAAACGATAGGTGCTTTGCTTTTTTGAAGATCTTTTTCAAAAAGCTCTAAATTAAAGTATTTGATATTGCATTTTTTACTTATTTCTATTGCAGAGCTTTTGGGAATCATCTTGAGTTCTCCCTGTGCAGTAGCTAACTCTTTTTCTATAAATAGGTAACTAGAATAAACATTTTTTTTAGAAAAAATATTTGCTACCTCATCAATGTAAATTTTTTTATTATTCATGTTCATTTGACAATACAACAATATTAGCAAATGAACATGGAACTTATCGTAAAATTAGTTAATTAAATTTATGATGATCCGAGCTCACGATCTTCGTCCAAACAGCAACAAAGTCTTTTACAAATTTTTC
>CAWUVR010000053.1:0-3391 GCA_963925905.1 uncultured Pelagibacteraceae bacterium | reverse complement strand
AAGAATTCTTTCTAAAATTGACAATTTTCCCAATGGCCATAATTCCTTGGGGACAACCTTGGTTAAGGGCAACATCCTTGTTCCTAGTCCGGCTAATGGTATAATTGCTTGTGTAATCATAAGTTAATATTAATGAATTTGTCTTAAATGAAAATCATCAAAAAATCTAATACAATCAACAAAATTCTAGAAAAATATCACAATGTTGGTTTTGTGCCGACCATGGGGACACTTCACGAAGGCCACATATCTCTAATTAGAAAAAGTAAGAAAGAATCATTCAAAACTGTTGTTAGTATCTTTATAAATCCAAAACAATTTACAAAACAAAAAGATTTTGAGAGTTATCCAAAAAAAATAAAAGAGGATATAAAAATATGTAAAAAAAATAATGTTGATTATTTATTTCTTCCCTCTTTCAGCGAAATTTACGATTGGGGCAGTGGGAAAAAAGCTTATCCTAAAATAAAAAATATTATGGAGCAAAAATTTAGAAAAAACCATTTTAAAGGTGTGCTTAACGTTATAGCAAAATTATTTTCCATTATTAAGAATACTAAAGTTTATATGGGAGAGAAAGATTACCAGCAATTACACACAGTCAGACAGTTTTGCAAAATAAACAAAATGCAATCAAAAATCATAGCTTGTAAAACCATTAGGTCAAAGGATGGCTATGCCCTTTCTTCAAGAAATTTACTTCTCAACAAAGACTTTCATCAAATTATGAGATCTGTTTATAAAAAAATACATCGATACAAGATTCAAAATTCAAACATAGCGTTCAATAGAAGTGTCTTAAAGAACGACATTAAAAAAGCTGGTGTTGAAAAAATTGATTATATCGATCTTATTAATTTACAAACTTTCTCCAAGGAAAAGAAGGTTTCGAAAAAAACTAATATATTTATAGCTTATTACTTAAATGGAGTAAGGCTAATTGATAATATTTAAATATTTAAAATAAAACTTGCCAGTCCTAAAAAAGACAGAAAACCGAATATATCTGTAACCGTTGTTACAAAAACACTTGATGAAATTGCAGGGTCAATTTTCAATTTATCCAGGGATACTGGAATTAATATTCCAAAAAATCCTGCTACGGTCATATTAATGATCATTGCTACAGCGATAAGAATTGAAAGTCCAACATCTTGAAACCAAACAAAAATAAGAAGAGCTGATATTGCGGCAAATATCAAACCATTAAAAAAACCAACCAAAAACTCTTTGGAAATAATTTTTTTAACATTGCTGGAGATCAATTCTTTTTTTGCAAGTAAGCGCACCGTAACGGTTAAAGTCTGTGTACCAGCATTGCCTCCCATGGAAGCTACGATGGGCATTAAAATTGCTAAAGCCACCACTTTTTCAATACTTGCATTAAAAACACTGATGACAGAAGAGGCCAAGATTGCTGTAAGCAAATTAATTGAAAGCCAAATAAATCTTTTTTTAGTAATACCAAAGGCACTATCTGAAATTTCTTCATCGCTAACACCGGCAAGTCTAAATGTGTCCTCCTCCGCTTCTTCCTTAATAACGGTAACAATATCGTCACCCGTAATCATTCCAATTAAGTGATTGTTTTTATCAACCACACCGGCAGAAAACAAATTGTATTGTTCAAAATTATAAGCGACATGCTCCTGGTCCATTTCTGCAGGTATTAAAAATTTATTACTATTCATGATAGAACTCATTGTAATGTTTCTTTCTGTTCTCAGGACTCGAGAAGAAGGAACAGAACCAACAGGAATATTTAATTCATTAATAATAAAAATTTCTAGAAATTCCTTGGGCAATTCCTCGGTTTCTCTCAGGTAATCAATGGTTTGTCCGACGGTCCAACCTTGGGGAACGGCTGCAAATTCTCTTTGCATTATTCGAGCAGCAGAATCTTCCGGGTAAGCACTTAGGGTTTCCTCCAGTTCATTCTTATCTTCTAGTGGAATTCTAGTGAGCACTTCATTTTTCTTAGTTTCGGATAAATTTTCAACAATTTGCAAGGCATTATCAGATTCTAGACTGTTAATAATTTTGACAATTTTATCAGCAGAAATTTTTTCTAGAATTTCTTTCTGCAGCTCATCCGTAAGCTCAACAATAACATTAGGATTGATGTTAAAATTTTCTAAGGCAATAAGTTCAAATCGTTGTTTTTCTGGTAAATTGGTAACTACTTCCGCGACATCTGATGCATGCAATTTGGACAGCAAATCATTAACTGCTATCAGGTCTTTGTCATCAATTTTGTTAATTAAGTCTTCTAGAAAATTCTTGCCTATACTAAACTCTACTTTCTTTGACTTGATTTCGTTATTGTTTTCCATGATAATAAAAGTATTTTTCACTGTATAATGAATATTGAAATAAAAATCAGTAAAAAACCAATTGAATACAAAGCTGCCGTTGACTATCTAGAAGAAAGAGCTCTCAATATTCATCAAAATAAACAGGGCGAGCTAATCTGGATTCTTGAGCACCAGGATGTTTACACTTGTGGAACTAGTGGCAAAGATGAGGAATTACTCGATCCTGGAAAATTTCCTATCTTCAGAAGCAATAGAGGTGGAAAATGGACCTACCATGGAAAAGGTCAGAAAGTTGTTTATTTTGTTTTAGACATGAATGTAAGGGGCAAAGAAATCAAAAAATTAGTTAGAAATGTTGAAAAATGGATAATGGAAACACTGAACGAATACAAAATCACATCACACAATGATCCTGAGAATGTCGGAATCTGGGTTAAAAAAAATAATTTAGAATACAAAATTGCAGCTATTGGAATAAAAGT
The DNA here is from genome assembly GCA_963925905.1 of uncultured Pelagibacteraceae bacterium. Classification (GTDB taxonomy): domain Bacteria; phylum Pseudomonadota; class Alphaproteobacteria; order Pelagibacterales; family Pelagibacteraceae; genus IMCC9063. The sequence continues at coordinate 594 of CAWUVR010000053.1, read as the reverse complement.
AAAAAAATGGATTGCCTACCATGGCTTTGCTTTGAATTTAGATGTAGACAAAACCAACTATGACGGAATTATTCCATGCGGCATTTCTAGCAAAGGTATTGTTAATTTTTCTGAGATGCAAACACTACCCTCTGAAGATGAGTTGAACCAAGTAATCTTAAATAAATTTAAAACAATTTTTACAGACTAGATTCTTTTAAAAAATTTTTAAATTGTATTGGAGGTTCGGTTTTGTAGGTTTTGTCTTTTCCATTATAAGAGAAAGTAATTTCATGGCTATGCAACATTAAATAATCATCTTTATTTTTATAATGCGGATTGTAGTACTTATTGTCCCCTACTATTGGATTGTTTATTTTAAAAAACTGCTGTCTTAACTGATGCTTTCTACCTGTTATTGGTGAGGCCTGGACATAAGAAAAATTATTATTTTTAGACAATACAAAAAAGTCGGTTTCCGCCTTAAATGTCTTCACTTGGTTTTTTTCTTTAAATGTCAAATCGTGCTCTAGTGTTCCTTCGTGATATGGCAAACTTCCATGCAGAATTGCTAAATAACTTTTTTTTATTGTTTTGTTTCTAAATTGCTCAGAC
>CAWUVR010000052.1:0-4623 GCA_963925905.1 uncultured Pelagibacteraceae bacterium | reverse complement strand
ACTTTATCTCTAAAACCACCAAAAATTTGATACAGGGGAAGACCTGCCTTCTTTCCAATAATATCCCAACAGGCAATATCCACCGCAGAAGAAATTCTAATTAAAGCTTCTCGGCTCCATTTTTTTTCATTGGAAATTCTCGTATCGGTTAAATTAAAAAGTTTATTGTAAATCTCTTCAGGTTGATAAGGATTCATTCCCATAATGTGATCAGCAAAACCATTGGTAAATGGTTTTAGGATAGGAGTGATATCTGTATAGCTAGTAGCCATACCAAATCCTTGAATTCCATCTTTTGTTGTTAGCTTAATTAAAAGCTCATTAGCATTAGGAACAATAAAGTGACTGACCCAATAAGGGTTTTTTTGTGCAGGACCTTGCAGACTGTAAACCTCAATGCGATCAATTAAATCCATAATTTTTTACTATATTTCGATTTGATTAAGTATTCAAAACATCATATATACGCGTATGGCAAAATCAAATTCTTTCAAAGCGGGACGACATTTTTTACAAATTCCAGGACCTACGAATTTACCTGAGCGTGTACTTCGCGCGATGGACAGAGCCATCATTGATCATAGAGGACCAGAATTTGCAGAGATAGCAAAAAGAGTTCTAGATAGAATTAAACAAGTTTTCAAAACAAAGAACCCAGTAATTATGTTTCCAGGTTCGGGAACAGGAGCTTGGGAAGCGGCGATTGTAAATACATTAAACCCAGGTGATAAAGTTTTAATGTTCGAGACAGGACAATTTTCATCTTTGTGGCAAGAGATTGCAGCAAAATTTAAATTAGAAGTAGACTTTGTTCCAGGGGACTGGAGAACAGGAGTGGATCCTAAAGTAGTTGCTCAAAAATTAGGAGATGACAAGGATCATAAAATTAAAGCAGTATTTGTAGTGCACAACGAAACATCAACGGGTGTTGCAAGTAAAATTGGTGAGATTAGAAAAGCTATAGATAGCGTTAATCACCCAGCTTTATATATGGTGGATACGATTTCTTCTCTTGCTTCTATCGATTTTAAACATGACGAATGGAAAGTGGACGTAACTGTAGGCGGATCTCAAAAGGGATTATTACTACCTCCTGGACTTTCTTTTAACGCATTAAGTCCCAAAGCCTTGGAGGCTCATAAACAAGCAACGATGCCAAAACATTATTGGGATTGGTTGCCTATGATTGAAAATAACAAAAATGGTTTTTTTCCTTTTACTCCAGCAACGAATTTAGTTTACGGATTAGATGAAGCAATCAATATGCTGCTCGAAGAAGGTTTAGAAAATGTTTTCGCAAGACACACAAGACATGCGGAAGCTACCAGACTTGCTGTGAAAGCTTGGGGTTTAGAAATTTTGTGTAAGAATGAAGACGAGTATTCCAATTCTTTAACTGCTGTCATGTTACCCGATGGGCATGATGCTGATAACTTTAGAAAAATAGTTCTAGAAGAGTTTGATATGTCTTTAGGAATGGGATTGAGTAAAGTTAAAGGAAAAGTTTTTAGAATCGGTCATCTTGGTGATTTTAATGATTTGATGCTTATGGGAACATTATCAGGTGTTGAAATGGGATTAAAAAAAGCAAAAATTCCTTATAAAGCTGGCGGTATCATGGCTGCCATCGATTTTTTATCAAAATAAATAAAGATTCATTAGTCTAGATTTTTCTTTGTAAATTCTTTAAGCTAGATAATTATAAATTAATTAAGGGGGACAAATGAGAACATTAAGCAAAATAGTTGCTTTACTTACATCTGTTATTTTTATCGCTTCAGCTTCACAAGCATTAGAATTAAAATTTGGTCACGTAGGAAAACCAGGTTCATTATTCGCTGCTTCAGCTGATAATTTTGCGAAAATAGCAAATGCAAAACTAGGCAGCAAAGCAAAAGTTGTTGTATTTGGATCGTCACAGCTTGGTGATGACAAAGCAGGAATGCAAAAATTAAAATTAGGAACGGTAGACATGTGGTTGCCTTCTTCTGTGATGGCATCTATCCACGATGAATTTGGTGTATTTGATATGCCATTTATCATCAAAGATAGAGATCATATGATGAAAGTGGAATCTGATGTTTTGCCAAAAATGGTAAAAAATCTTGAAGCAAAAACTGGATATAAATTTATCGGTGTTTGGGAAAATGGATTTAGACACATTACCAATAACGTTCGACCAATTAACACCCCAGCAGATTTAAAGGGTATTAAGTTGAGAACTCCTAAATCTAAATGGAGATTAAAAATGTTCCAATCTTATGGAGCAAATCCTACTCCTATGGCATTCTCTGAAGTGTTCACAGCGTTACAAACGGGAACTATGGATGGACAAGAAAATCCATACACTCAAATCGCTAGTGCTAAATTTCAAGAGGTTCAAAAATATCTATCCATCACAGGTCACGTATACACTCCAGCGTACGTAGCGGTTCACAAATCTAGCTACAACAAGCTACCTGCGGATGTACGAAAAGCTTTAGAAGCTGCGGCAAAAGAAAACCAAGCGTTTGTTTACAAACGTGCGGCTGCTGACGAAGAATCTTTGTTAGATGTTATTAAAAAAGCAGGTGTTAAAGTAAACACTGCTAACAAAGCAGCTTTCGTGAAAGCTAGCGGCGGTGTTTATGATCAATTTGCTTCTGAAGTAAAAACAGGTGCATCATTGGTTAAAAGCATTCAAGCTTTAGCTAAGTAATTAAGAATAACTAATCGGCCCCATTGTAAAGTGGGGCCGATTTTTATATTATAAGAGTTAAGAATGAAAAATTTTAGAAAATACTACGATTTATTTTTACAATACTTAATGTTTATCATGATGATAGCATTAGCTGCAGTCGTAGTGCTTGGTGTGATCTATCGTTGGAGTGGCAATGCCTTAATTTGGTATGATGAAGTAGCATCCGTGCAACTTGCTTGGCTTACTTATTATGGATCAGCTTATGCAGCTTTAAATGGAGCGCACATCGGAGTTCCTGGTATTTTAAAATCATTCCCACTTGGTATTCGAAAAGGTTTATTTGTTTTATCTAAAGTAGTTGTTTATGGTTTTTTTGCCTTACTGACCTTTTACGGAATTATTGTGATGAAGCTTATTTATGGAGAGACCATGACTACTATAGAATGGGTGTCGCAATCTTTTGTTCAGTCGGTTATTCCTGTTGGTTCTCTTCTATTTATTGTTTCTGAAACTTTGAGATTAAAAGAAGACTACGCAGATATTATGAAAGAAAAACAATTATGATCGTATTAACGATGTTTGCTGTTTTGTTATTGCTATTAGCTATTAACGTTCCCATTGCTATAGGACTTGCGGTGACAACGATCATTGCCATGGTTATTAAGCAAGGATCTGATTTTTTAATAGATTCAGCAATTGTGATGTACGTTGGCTCTACTAATTTTCCTTTGATCGCTATTCCTTTATTTATTTTGGCAGGAGCTATTATGAACAGCTCTGGTATTTCTAGAAGATTAATTGCTTTTGCTTCAGCTTTAGTCGGATTTGTTAGAGGTGGATTAAGCATGATTACTATTGCAGCTTCCATGTTCTTTGCAGAAATTTCTGGATCAGCAGTTGCTGATGTTGCAGCGCTAGGATCCATTTTAATTCCAGCGATGAAGAAAAAAGGTTACCCAGCACCATTTGCTGCAGCCGTTTGCTCTTCTGCTGCATCCTTAGCCGTTATTATTCCTCCTTCCATCCCAATGATTTTATATGCGGTGATGGCCCAAACTTCGGTGGTTCAGTTGTTTGTAGCAGGAATTATTCCAGGAATTATTGGTGGATTTGGAATGATGTTTGTATCTTATTTATACGCAAAGAAAAAAAATCTTCCTATCGAAGAAAATTTTAATTTAAAGAATGTAAGGAAAACTGGAAAAGAAGCCTTATTGGCATTTGTTCTTCCGGTAGTTATCCTTGGAGGAATTTTTGGAGGATTTGTAACTGCTACTGAAGGCGCAGGACTTGCGGTGGTTGCGTCTTTACTTATAGGTGTTATTTACCGAGAGCTTAATTTTAAAAAATTATTTGAAGCAACCACAGAAGGTGGATCGCAAACAGCTATTGTTATGTTGTTAGTTGCCTCTTCCGTTCTTATTGGTGAGTTTTTAACAATAGAACAAGTACCTCAAAAAGTGGCAGCTTCTATTATTGATTTTACTACGAATAAATATGCGATCCTTGCCATATTAAATGTATTTTTATTGGTTATAGGATTTTTCCTACACTCAGCAGCTGCTATTATTCTGGTTATCCCTATTGTGATGCCTCTTATAGCAATAGCAGGAATTGACCCTGTTCACTTTGGGATTATCGTAACCCTTAACTTAGCCATTGGCCAACAAACACCTCCAGTAGCCAGCGTTTTAGTCACTGCCTGTTCGGTTGCCAAAGCAGATATTTGGGAAGTGTCCAAAACCAATATTATGTTTATTGCAGTTCTGTTTGTTGTTTTGATGCTAGTAACTTATGTTCCGGTTGTACCAATGAGCTTGGTAGAATATTTCTATAGGTAGGCATGACTGATTTAGTTCAAGCTAAACAAATTAATGAACATGTTTTAGAAGTTTCTTTAAACAGACCTGAAAAATTAAACGCCCTAACCAAACCCATGTGGA
>CAWUVR010000051.1:0-3136 GCA_963925905.1 uncultured Pelagibacteraceae bacterium | reverse complement strand
GCTCTTAAAATCTTCCAATCTTCTTTTGCATTTCCTGGTGGGAATGAAGCTTTATATCCAGCCTGAACTCTGCCTTCTAAGTTTACGTACAGACCATCTTTTTCTGTATAGGCCGCTCCTGGTAAAACAACATCGGCTAACTTCGTGTTTTTGCTAGCATGCGATCCTTGGTAGATGATAAATTTATCTTTTTTATCAATTTCAACCTCATCAGCTCCGATCAAATACAGCAATTCATTATTTAACACATCTTCGTTCAAGTTATAAGCTTCAAGCATAATAGCTCCTACTGAAGAGGCGTTTTGATGAAGAATATTAAGACCGCTTAAGGCGTTATACTTTTTTAGAATAGATTTTGAAGTTTCTAAAACATACTTTCCTTGTTTTGAATTTAAAACGCTCTCACCAATAATAATAATTGGTTTTTTGGCTAGTTTTATTCTTTCGACAAAAATAGATTTTTCATTTTCAATGTCTTTTAAAATATTTAAATTATCACCCAGAAAGTTTACTTTGTAAGTTTGGTCTCCAGGATTGCCTATGGAAAATACTTCTAATTTTTTACTAACAAAGTTTTTTCTAATACGAGAATTTATCATGGTCGCTTCTAATCGTGGGTTTGCACCTACTAACAAAACCAAATCAGAATCGTCAATTCCTACTATTGAGGTATTAAAAAGATAATTTGAAGGATGAGCAGAATCTAAATAGAAATCTTTTTGCCTAAAGTCTATAAAGGAAGATTCCGAAATACTGCTTAATAAATTTTTAAAAGAAAAAATAGTTTCAAGATCGATCATGCCACCAATCAATCCCCCTATCTTTTTGGTCTTAGAAAACTCTAAACTAATTTTCAAGAAAGCATCATCCCATGAACATTGAACTAATTTTCCTTCTTTTCTAATGTAAGGTTGATCTATTCTATTTGTTAATAAACCATCGCAGGCATATCTTGTTTTGTCAGATATCCACTCTTCATTAATATCCTCATTTACTCTAGGTAAAATTCTTTTTACTTCCCATCCTTTTGTGTCTACCCGTATATTTGAACCAACCGCATCCATTACGTCAATTGTTTCAGTTTTGGTTAACTCCCATGGTCTCGCTTCAAATGCGTAAGGCTTAGAAGTTAGGGCTCCAACAGGACATAAGTCTATGACATTGGCTGATAATTCACTATCTACAGTTTTTTCTAAGAAAGTTGTAATCTCCATATTCTCACCTCTATTAATAGCTCCCAAGTCTGGCACACCGGCTATTTCTTCAGCAAAACGAATGCATCTAGTACAATGAATGCATCTATTCATTTGGGTTTTGATTAGTGGGCCCATGTATTTCTCTTTCACTGATCTCTTATTCAGATCGTATCTTGAGCTTCCACCACCATATTTCACTGACTGATCTTGTAGATCGCATTCTCCTCCTTGGTCACAAATAGGACAATCTAAGGGGTGGTTAATGAGCAAGAATTCCATCACACCTTCTCTTGCTTTTTTTACCATCTCAGTATTTGTGTAAATAACCTGACCTTCAGCAACGGGCATTGCGCAAGAAGCAACTGGCTTAGGCGATTTCTCCATTTCCACTAGGCACATTCTGCAATTACCGGCTATAGAAAGTCTTTCATGATAACAAAATCTAGGAATTTCTTTTCCGGCAATTTCGCAAGCTTGCAAAACAGTAGTGCCGCTCTCAACTTCTACTTCTATTCCGTCTACTTTAACTTTTGGCATTAAACTATATCTTCCCTTAACCAGTATTTATCTGGATCACATTTATCTTCCATTTCTTTTCTAAAATGTCTTAACAACCCCTGAACAGGCCAAGCAGATCCCTCTCCAAAGGCACAAATGGTGTGGCCCTCTATTTGCTTGGTAACATCCATAAGCATGTCTATCTCAGCAATATCTGCTTCACCTCTGCCAATTCTCTCTAACATTCTCCACATCCATCCAGATCCTTCTCTGCAAGGTGTGCATTGGCCACAGCTTTCATGTTTATAAAATCTTGCAATACGTGCCATGCATTTAACAATATCTTGGGACTTATCAATAACAACTATTCCAGCTGTACCCAGTCCACTCTTAGCTTCGATCAACGCATCAAAATCCATAAGAATAGTTTCGCAGATACTTTTAGGAAGTAGAGGCATAGAAGACCCCCCTGGAATTACAGCCTGCAAATTATCCCATCCTCCGACAACACCACCGGCATGTTTTTCAATTAATTCTTTTAGGGGAATGCTCATCTCCTCTTCAACATTGCAGGGATTGTTTACATTTCCTGAAATACAAAATATTTTTGTCCCTCTGTTTTTTGGTCTGCCGAAAGAAGCAAACCATTCAGCTCCTCTTCTTATGATAGTTGGAATTACTGCAATAGTTTCAACATTATTCACAATAGTAGGGCACCCATAAAGACCAATTAATGCTGGGAATGGAGGCTTTAATCTTGGCTGGCCTTTATTTCCCTCTAAGCTTTCCAGTAAAGCTGTTTCTTCTCCACAAATATATGCTCCAGCACCAAAGTGAATATACATATCAAGCTCCCAACCAGATCCAGCAGCATTTTTCCCCAAATAACCCTTTTCATACGCTTGGTCTATTGCTTGCTGCAAAACCTTTCCTTCATTCACATACTCTCCACGAATATAAATATAACAAACATGAGCACTCACTGCATAAGCAGCAATAAGGCAGCCTTCAATTAATTTTTGAGGTTCATATCTAATAATGTCCCTGTCCTTACAAGTTCCAGGCTCAGACTCGTCAGCATTAATAACTAGATAATGAGGCCTGCCTTCTTTTGGTTCTTTTGGAGCAAATGACCATTTAACACCGGTTGGAAAACCAGCTCCGCCTCTTCCACGTAGTTCTGATTTTTTGATTTCGTCAATAATCCATTCTTTTCCTTTGGATAGAATTTCTTTTGTGTCTTTCCAATCACCACGATTTATAGCTGAGGGAAGATCGAAACTTTCGTCTCCATATAAATTTTTAAAAATTCTATCTTTGTCTTGAAGCATTTAGTTTTTTAATAAAGTTAGTCTTTGTTTAATTGGCTCAGATCCTTTTCTTCCCTTTTGCGATCCAATTTCTGGAAGAGAATCGTCTTTAAAACTTTTGAAAATTTTTTC
>CAWUVR010000050.1:0-3366 GCA_963925905.1 uncultured Pelagibacteraceae bacterium | reverse complement strand
TTAGCTGCTGGAGTTTTTCTAGAACCAAGGGTTAAGCAAATAAAACCAGGTGCGTACTGAAGAGCTCCAAAGAAAAATACTAAAATTAAATCGTGAACTGTGATCGCAATGCTTCCGCTAAATATAAATCCTACAACTAATGCAAATATTCCCGATACCGCAACTGCAGGCACCATATCAATATGATTAAATTTTCTAATGATGATAACTACTAGGGTAAATGCAACGGGGATGACAAAAGCAAAGGCATTACCCAAAGCAGAGCCACCTGAAATTTTTGTACCGATCATCACATAAAGACCCGTGGCTGCTAAAATAATTGCAATCATGGTGCTGAAATTAATTTTTTCTTTTAAAAAGAAATAACCCATCACTGCTAAGAAGAAGGTTTGAATACTGATAATAAAGACAACATTTGCAACCGTGGTATATTTTAAGGCAAACATATAAGCACCACTGCCCGTAGCGTATAAAGCAGCGCATATTATTCCTACCCATCCCAGGCTTTTAAACTTTTGAGTAAATTGAGATTGGTTAGTTAGATAAACAAACAGTAATACCGCAGGAGTAAAAAAAACTGATCTCCAGAAATAAATTGCCCAAGGATCAGCCATCTCAAAGGATCTAAATATGGTTCCACCTGAACTTAAAAATAATCCTCCCATAGCAACCAGCAAGGGACCTGAAATTTTATAAATAGACATTCTTTTGTTTTTCGTTAAAAATTACAATAATGAACATAGGATTTATAGGTACAGGCACAATCACTACTTCAGTTATTCAAGGTTTGTTTAGATCAAAGATTAAAGTTAAGCAAATTCTAATTTCAGAGCGTAGCAAAAAAAACTCCTCTGCCCTATCGAAGAAATTTAAGAAGGTTAAGATTGTAAAGAATAATCAAGAAATTATTGACCAATCTTCATGGATTTTTATCGCCGTAGTTCCTAAAGTTGCAAAACTAATACTAAAAGATCTAAAGTTTAAAAAAAACCAAACGATCATTAGTTTTGTCTCTACGGCAAGCATGGCTTATTTAAAAAAGACATTGCATCCTGCAACTACCATTATTAAAGCAGCACCTTTGCCGACCATTGAACATAAGCTTGGACCTATTGTTTTGTTTCCAAATAATAAAAAAGTAACCAGCTTTTTTAATCATTTAGGTAGAGCTGTGGTTGCTAGCAATGAAAAAGAAAATAATCACTTGTGGACGATTGCATCTTCTATGGCGACTTACTTTGAATTTTGTAATACGCTTGAAACTTGGTTAGTAAACAAGAAAGTGAAAGCGGATAAAGCCAGAAGTATGGTTGCTAGTCTTATGTTTGGACTTTCACACACCATGCTAATGTCTAAAACAAAAACCAAAGATTTGGTTAAAGAATACCAAACTAAAAAAGGAATTAACGAAGAGTTATTGAACCGCCTCAAGAAAGCTGCGGTGTTCAGCCATACTAACAAAGGTTTATCTAAAATTTTACAACGCATCACAAAAGCCAATGACTGATTTACAAGACGTTCCAGGAAATTATACGGATAGCAATCCAGACACTAAAGATTTTACTTTTAATCACACTATGATCAGGGTGAAAGATCCCAAAGCATCTATTGATTTCTACACAAGAATTATGGGAATGAAATTGGTTAGAAAGAATGATTTTCCCAATGCAAAATTTTCTCTCTATTTCTTAGGAACTTTTAAGGAAGAGGAAGCAAAAGATTTTCCTAAAGATAATGACGACCGAAGGGGCTGGGTTCTCAATCAAAAATCTATTTTAGAATTAACTCATAATTGGGGAACGGAGAACGATGCTAATTTTGCTTATCATGATGGAAATAAAGAGCCACGTGGCTTTGGTCATATTGCTTTCAAAGTTCCAGATGTCCACAAAGCTTGCGAACGATTTGAAAAACTAGGAGTTACCTTTCAAAAAAAACCAAGTGACGGAACTATGAAGAGCATTGCTTTCATTAAAGATCCTGATGGGTACTGGATTGAAATTGTCTAAATTGCCTTTTATCGACTGTGTTCAAGCAGTTGAAATTTTACAAAATACAAAAAAAGATGTTGCTTTTATTGATGTTCGAAATAGAAAAACATACGTGCAGCAGTTTGCTTTTGGCGCAGTTCATTGTTGCCTAGACCGACTTAAATTTGTTGTTGCAGATTTAGTTCCTAACAAAAAAACCTCTCTCATTATTATAGGGGCTACTCATTCGGTTATTCCTAAAGTTGTTTCTATTTTAAATAAAAAAAAATTTAGCAATTACTATTTTATAAAGAATAACTACCGAGCTTGGGCGAAAGCAAAGTTACCCATGTGGGCTGGTGAATTTACTTTATCTAAAGCTTTTGGTGAATGGATTGAAAAAACTGGAAGTATTCGCAATATCTACCCCAAAGAATTGCATCGACTTCATCAAAAAAAACCAAACACTTTTCTCCAGATTGATGCCAGACCCAAACAGGAGTATGAAAAATTTACCCTACCTTTCTCAAAGCAATGTTCTGGTGGAGAGTTGCCTGCCTATTTGGAGAGCAACCATACCAATAAAGACCTTATTGTTCATTGCGCTGGCAGAACTCGAAGCATCGTTGCTTACCAGACCTTGTTAGACTTCGATATTAAAAATAAAAAATTTGTATTAAATGGTGGAACCCAAAATTGGGTCTTGCATGGACTGAATCGTGCTTATCAATGCAAATCAGATCTTAGACAACATAAGATTAATTTTAGCCAAGATATGAAATTAGCAAAAAAAATAATAACTAAATTCAAACTTCCTTACATCAGGCAACTGTCTAGTGTGGTTGGCGTTCATGCTTTTTCTATAAAATCAGAAATAATACAAAACAAGCCAATGAAACTTTGGAAAAACGTTAATGCTACTACGTTAATACAAAATACAGACAAGTTCATCGCCTCAACATCTACTAAAATTTATATTTATTCAGAAATCCCTACCTCTGCTGTGTTTGCTGTCCTTTGGCTTAGGAGAATGGGCTATCAAGCGGTTTGGCATACCGATCGACCTCATCTAAAATTAAAAAAATTATTTTGCAGAAAAGAATTTATTGATCAAACTTATTTTTTTCCTAAACGGCATTTGGGAAAAAAGTCAGATGCGAAAGGATATTTAAACTGGGAGCATGGCTTAATACCAACTTTACAAAAATGGGGTTGTCGCAGTCCTTGGATATCTATGAAAAGCACAAATACACAGGAAATTACACATCCGGTTCATAAACTGTACCAGTCTATTAAATTATAGTTGTGCTTTTTTTTAGATAAGCATTAATTTATCTTATTAGAATTTAACCAAAAGCCTTGTAAGTCTATGAAGAAGTTTTTAGCCCCGCTTTTG
>CAWUVR010000049.1:0-8993 GCA_963925905.1 uncultured Pelagibacteraceae bacterium | reverse complement strand
CCCGCATGATTTGCTGGACTAATAATTTTTGCTTCTTCCATCTGATCAATAATTCGTGCCGCTCGGTTGTAACCAATTTGTAACTTTCTTTGCAAATAGCTAGTGGAAGCTTTTCCTTCCAACTTAATCAGTCGAACAGCCTCATCAAATAACTGGTCTTTTTCATTACTTCCTAGAGAACTCCCATTTTCATCCGTGTTCTCTTGAATCTTAGTTACTTCATCTAAATAATCAGGAGCTCCTTGAGATCTTAGAAAAGTTGTAATTCGCTCAATCTCATCATCGGATACAAAGGGACCGTGAATCCTAATCACTCTACTTGCTGAAGACATGAATAGCATATCTCCCTTACCCAATAATAGCTCGGCACCCTGCTCCCCTAAAATAGTTCTGCTGTCTATTTTTGATGTTACTTGGAATGAAATTCGAGTTGGAAAATTGGCCTTGATAGTTCCCGTGATAACATCGACGCTGGGTCTTTGAGTAGCCATAACAATATGTATGCCGGCAGCTCTCGCCATCTGAGCAAGACGTTGGATATAATTTTCGATTTCTTTTCCCGCAATCATCATTAGGTCTGCCATCTCATCCACGATCACAACAATGTAAGGAATGATTTTTTTTGGATCCTCTCCCATTTTTTCGTTGTAGCCAGAAATATTTCTCACCCCTTCCTCTGTCATTCTTCGATATCGGCCTTCCATCTCGCCCACGACCCACTTCAGGGCTGCTGTTGCCTTCTTTGGTTCGGTTATAACAGGTGATAACAAGTGAGGAATACCCTGGTAAATAGACAGTTCCAGCATTTTAGGATCAATTAAAATTAGTTTACAGTGCTCAGGTTTGTGTCGATATAAAATCGATAGAATTAGTGTGTTAATGCAAACGGATTTCCCAGAACCGGTAGTCCCGGCTATTAACAAATGTGGCATGCTCACTAAATCACCAACAATTGGATAGCCAGAAATGCTTTTTCCAAGGGTGATCGGTAATCTAATATTTTTGTTAGCAAATTCTTTGCTTGAGAGAATTTCTTTTAAGTACACGGGCTCAATATTTTTATTGGGAATCTCGATACCTATTGTATTTTTCCCAGGTACCGTCGCAACTCTAGTGGCAATAGAGCTGGTGCTTCTAGCTATGTCGTCAGATAAATTTATTATTTTAGAAGTTTTGATTCCTGCCGCAGGTTCAAATTCATAAAGAGTTACTACTGGACCAGCGCTGACTCTTTTAATTTTTCCCATAATGCCAAAATCAAGCAAGGTATCTTCTAGGAATTTAGATTGTTTTTCAAAGCTATCGCTTAATTCAGTGTCCGATACTTTATTGTCAGGATCTTTTAAAAAAGACAATGATGGTAATCGATACTCAAACAATTTTGCTTTAGAGCTTTCTTGCAAAGGCAAGTTTGTTTGTGTTTCCTCAATAAAATTTTCTTCTTCAACTTTAACCAAGCCGTTCGTTTCTAAACTGTCTATGTTCTGATCTTCAATGTTAGGTGAGCGCGAAGTAAGGACTGTTTTTAAAAAATAAATTGGTTTGCAAATAGTTACTAAAATCGTTTTCCAATCAGAAAAAGAAAGTCCGAGACTTAAAATAAAAAAAACAGCACTTAAAGCAAGCGATGCAAAAGCAATTATTTTGAATTGGTCTTTAAGCATACTTAGAAATTTTAAAACATAAGCCCCCAAAAATCCTCCGTTGCCATTATCTGGCAGCCAAAAACTTTGGTCATTATAAATTTTAAAGAATAAAGAGCCGAAAATTAAATAAAGGACAATAAATAAAAATTGGAACCAAGGACTCGCTATTTTTTTTTCAAATCCTAATTTTCCACCCCAGGCTATAAAATTTGCACACAGGCCAAAAGCGACCAACCCGAAAGCTTGCAATACAAAATCTGAAAAATTAGCTCCGTATTTAATTAAAAGAGCTCTACCATCTGCGCTTTCTGGAAATATGATTGTCGGATTTCCAGGTGAGTAAGTTATAATAGAGTAAAATATGAATATACCAGTCGCCACGACAGCTAAACCCAATATTTCTACTACCCTTAATTTTATGAAATTTAAAATTTTTTCCATATTTAACGAATCATTTACTGTTGTTTTTTAACATTTTTTGTACAATTGATGAAAATTAATCGTGAAAACCTTGAATAAACAGAAGATAGCCATTTTGGGCTCCGGATTGACTGCAAAGGCGATAGCTATCGCCCTTTCCGATCTAAATGTATCGATTGATCTCATCCAGGAGAAATCTTTTCCAGTCCAATCCAAATCAAACGTTACACTTTCTATTAGCGATGCCTCTCTTAAAATTCTTGAAAAAATTGGTGTTAAAAAGAAGAAATCTCTATTTTGGCCTATAAAAAAAATTGCACTTTTTGATAGTGGCGAAAAGCAGTCTTTGCCAGACACGGAGTTTTGTAATTTTAATTATAAAAAAGATTTAAGCCACATCGTAAAAAAAATTATTTTAGAAAAAGAATTGTTAAAAAAATTAAAAAAAATTAAAGTTATCAAAAATAAAATTATTTCCATTGAAAGTAATAATTTTTTAAAAAAAATAATTTTTCAAAATAAGAAACAAAAAGAATACAATTTAATCATTGCTACTGAATTTGGAAACCTGAAGCTATTGTCAAATGAAAAAAAATATAATTGGGACTACACTGAAACTGCCTATACTTTTCTAATTCAACATAAAAAAACAGACAACCATTCAGCAAGACAATTTTTTTTGAAAGACGGTCCCCTAGCCTTTTTGCCAATCTCTAGCACGGAAACTTCAGTGGTCTGGTCAGTTAAAAATAAATCTAATGCAGAAAAAATTATTTTAAATTTTGATGAAAGGTTAAGTTTTTTAAGAAAAATTTCGTCTAGTTTCTATGATGTTACCGGGTCCACAAAACAGGTAGAAAAATTTTACCTTACCTTCGAATTCTTGAGGAAAACTGTGCTTTCGAGAGCATTATTCATGGGGGACATAACACACAAAATTCATCCTATTGCCGGACAAGGTTGGAATATGACCTTAAGAGATATTGATATTCTAGTTGAGTGCTTCAAAGACAAATTAAACAAGGGTTACGACCTTGGTGATATGGGAATTCTTAAAGAATTTGAAAGAGAAACTAAAGCCAGCAATTTATTATTCGCCATGTCCATTGATTTAATAAGAAAAGCATTCCGAGAACAGTCCCCTGTTATTTCGCAATTAAGAAAAAAAAGTTTTTCAATTATTTCTCAGCCAGCAGTCATGAAAAAGATTATCAATATTGCAGATAAAGGTTTGAGGTTTTGAGCTCATGACAATTTATGCGCTATCAACAGCACCAGGAGTTTCTGGAATTGCTATTATTAGATTGTCAGGAAACAATTCCGTCAAAATTGCTCAAGACATAATTCATAGCCCTGTCGATAAACCGAGAATGGCTTTGCTTAAAACATGTTATGATTCCAAAAAAGAAATTATCGATGAAGGTATTGTCATTTGGTATCCCAAGGGACAAAGTTATACTGGTGATGATCTTGTAGAGTTTCATGTGCATGGTAGCAAAGCAGTAATTAATAAATTTTTAAATGAACTTTCTTTACGTTCAGACTGCCAACTTGCAGAACCAGGTGAATTTACCAAGCAAGCCTTTCTAAATAATAAGATAAATTTGTACGAAGCTGAAAGTATAGCGGATCTTTTGAATGCAGAAACTGAAGGTCAGAGAGTTCAGGCATTAAGATTAAAAAATAGCTCCCCTTTATTTATGAAATGGAGAGAAAAGATTTTAGATGTTATGAGCAAGTGCGAGGCAGCTATTGACTTCTCAGAAGAGGATCTTCCCCCAAGTATTCTGGACGGAAATGACCGAAAAATCAAAGAAGTAGGCGATGAAATTGATACCATGCTAAATGATAGCAAGGTTGGTGAAATCATGCGCGAAGGCTTTAAAATAGCCATTTTTGGTCCTCCAAACTCTGGAAAATCGAGCTTTTTGAACCTATTAGCCAAAAGAAAAGCGGCTATTGTCTCTGAGATTAAGGGCACGACTAGAGACATCATTGAGGTTCAGCTTCAGATTAAAAATTTTCCAGTCATTCTTTCAGACACGGCAGGTATTCGAACAACCAAAAACAAAGTAGAAAAAATTGGAATAAGTTTAGCGCTAAAACAAATTAAAAATTCAAATTTAAATATTCTAATCTTAGACGGAACGGTAAAAAAAATTTCTCTGGAAATAAATAAATTAATCAATGAAAAAACTTTAGTCATAATTAACAAGCAAGATAAAAAATCATTTATTGGAAGGTCAGTTGTTAAAGATTTAAAACAAAAAAATATTTTAGCAGTTCACGAAGTTTCAACTTTAACAAAATTTGGTTATAAAAATTTAATTGAGAATTTGGAAAATATTCTAAATGCATTGTATGAAAATCAATCTGACACCTTAATATCAAGGACAAGGCACAGAACCTTATTGGCCAAAACTTCAAAGCATTTAAAAAACTATCTTAAAATTTCACAATCTAAAGACATAGAAAAAGTGGCTGAAGAGCTAAGAATAGCCTCCAATTACCTAGGTGAAATAGTTGGGTTTATAGGGGTAGAAGAGGTTTTGGGACGTATTTTCCAGGATTTTTGTGTAGGCAAATAGGGTAAAATGCTGGTCTATAATTTTATTAGCTACTTGTAAATTAATCACCGAGATATACATTTCCGGCATGGAAAGTTTTGATGTCGTTGTAATCGGAGGAGGTCATGCAGGCTGTGAAGCTGCAGCGGCTTCAGCACGTATGGGCGTGAGTACAGCTCTAGTAACAACAAATAAAAATTCTGTTGGTGAGATGTCTTGTAATCCTGCAATTGGCGGATTAGGCAAAGGACATTTGGTTAGAGAAATAGATGCGTTCGATGGAGTAATGCCAAAAGTTTCTGATGCATCAGGAATACAATTTAAATTATTGAATGCGAGTAGAGGCCCAGCTGTGCGTGGACCAAGAACACAGTCGGATAGGGCATTGTACAAAAAATATATGCTAGAATCCTTAATAAGTCATTGTAATTTAAGTATTATTTATGATCCCGTGACATCCTTTGTTTTTGAAAAAGATCAAATTAAATCCATTATTCTAGCGTCAGGAAAAAAAATTAAATTTAAAAAAATTATTTTAACAACAGGAACTTTTTTAAATGGTGTCATCCACATTGGATCTCAAATGACTCCAGCAGGTAGATTTGGAGAAGCACCGACTTTGGGATTATCAGAGCAGTTGCAAAAATTTAATTTAAAATTTGGAAGATTAAAAACCGGAACCCCACCAAGACTTGATGCTCGCACAATTAATTTTGATGGTTTGGAGAAACAAGAAGCAGATGAAAATCCCTTTTTCTTTTCGACGGATACTAAAAAAATAAATTCGAAACAAGTCTCTTGCAGCATCACTTACACGAATGATGAAGTTCATAAAATTATTGCTCGTAATATCAAAAAATCAGCAATGTATTCAGGGAACATAAAAGGTGTAGGACCAAGGTACTGTCCATCGATTGAGGACAAAATTGTAAAGTTCGCTGATAAGCAAAGGCATCAGATATTTCTCGAACCAGAAGGGCTAAATGATTTTACGATTTATCCCAACGGAATATCAACCTCGCTCCCAGAAGAGGTTCAGAAAGAAATATTGTTTAATATCAACGGCTTATCTAATGTTAAGATGATTAGACCAGGATATGCAATAGAATATGATTATGTAGACCCGCGTGAGCTAAAGTCCACCCTAGAATTAAAAAAAGTACCATCTCTTTACTTGGCAGGTCAAATTAATGGTACCACAGGATACGAGGAGGCTGCTGCTCAGGGTCTGATGGCAGGTCTAAATGCAGCTCTAGCAGCAAAAGGATTGGATCCTTTTGTTTTAGATAGATCTCAAGCCTATATAGGAGTTATGATAGATGATCTGATCACAAAAGGTGTAGCTGAACCATATAGAATGTTTACCTCTAGAGCAGAATACAGATTAACCCTTAGGGCAGACAATGCTGATTTAAGACTTTCTCCAATAGCAATAAAATTGGGATGTGTTAGCGAAGAAAGAAGTGAAAAATTTAATGAGAAGTCCAATAAGATAGATAGCCTTAAAAAAATACTTTCTGGAGTATCTTTAAGCCCCAATCAAGCTAAAAAGCATGAAATATCCATATCTATGGATGGCGTTAAGAGAAGCGGTATTGAGCTTATGGGTTACAAAAATGTTGATTATAATAAGCTAAAATCAATATTCAAAAACCTACCAGAAGCAGATGAGGATGTAATAAATCAAATTAAAATAGAAAATCATTACAAAGGTTATTACTCAAAACAAGATGCCGACATAAGAAAATTTAAGAAAGATGAGGGTTTAAAAATACCACTAAACATAGATTATGAAAAAATAAGCGGCTTAACAGAAGAAGTTAAGAAGAAATTGACCTTAATTAAGCCAGAAACGTTTGGGCAGGCATTAAGAATAGAGGGGATAACCCCAGCAGCTATTAATCTTTTGCTAGCTCACACAAAAAGATATAAGTTTAAGCATTCAGCTTAAATGATTAAAACTAAATACCTAGACAGCATTGTTTCACGTGAAACATTAGACAGCATAAATAAATATTGTTCATTTTTGATAGAATATAACAAAAATCTCAATTTAATATCAAAATCATCCGAGCCTATAATTATGAGCAGGCATATAGAAGATTCTGCGCAAATGTTAAAATATATAGACAGTAGCGATACAAGAATACTTGATATAGGCTCTGGAGCAGGATTTCCAGGGATAGTTATGGAATTGATTAAAAAAGATCTAAATATGAACTTCAAAATGGATATTGTAGAGAAGAGCGTAAAGAAATGCAGCTATCTACAGGAGCTCTGCAATTATCTTAAAATAGATGTGGCAATACACAATCAAGATGTTACAAAATTAAAAAAAAAAGATTATAGCACTTTGGTTTGCAGAGCCTTTAAGCCTTTAGTTTCTTTCTTTGAAATTTTAGAGGTAAGTCGCATTAGTTTTAATAAAATAATACTTTTAAAAGGTGAAAGTTATCAAATTGAATTGGATCAAGCTTTGAAGCATTGGGTAATAAACTGTGATGCACATGAAAGCGTAACCAACCCTGGTTCGAAAGTTTTGGTAATAAATAGTGTGAAAAGAATTTAAATGATGAACCATGTGGTAGCAGTCATAAATCAAAAAGGAGGGGTCGGAAAAACGACTTCAACGATAAACTTGAGCTGTGCTTTTGCAAACTCTGGTCAGAAAACTTTGATCATAGACCTAGACCCTCAGGGTAATGCGTCCACAGGTGTGGGCGTTGAAAATAATCAAAGAGAAAATTCGGTTTATAAACTTTTGACAGAAAGAAATAATTGGCAACATTACGTGAAGCAGACAAAAATTGAAAATTTAGACATTATCTGTGCAAATGTTGAATTGTCCGGGTTCGAGACTGAAGTTGCTGAGGATAAAGACAGAGCCTTTATTTTGAAGGGTGTTTTGGAAGAAATAAGATCAAAAAATCAATATAATCAAATACTTATTGACTGCCCACCATCTTTGAGTCTTCTGACAGTTATGGCGCTTGTTGCTTCAAATTCTGTAATTGTGCCTCTACAAGCAGAATTTTTTGCTCTAGAAGGATTGACTCAACTATTAAAAACAATCGCGAGAATTAAAACAAGCCTAAACAAAAACCTCGAAGTCGAAGGAATTATTTTAACTATGTTTGATAAAAGAAACAAGCTTTGTTTGCAGGTTGAGAGCGAATCAAGAAAGTATTTTGGCGAACAAGTTTATAAAACTGTAATCCCACGTAATGTTAGAATTTCGGAAGCACCTTCTCATGGAGTGCCAGTCATAGTGTATGACAAACATTGTGCTGGATCTGTTGCTTATGAGAAACTAGCATTAGAAATTTTAGAAAAACAAAAAGAATTAAACTTTGCAGCATGATGAATTTTAAAGGAAAGGGTTTGGGAAAAGGTTTGGCATCATTGCTCGGAGAATCTAATGTAGATGATACAAAAAAAATACAGCAGACTTTTAATACAGAAAATGTTTCAATTCATTTTTTAAAACCAAGCAGGTTTCAACCTAGAAAAAATTTTGACAAGCAGCAACTAGAAGACCTAGCCCTATCCATTAAGGCAAGAGGAATTATTCAACCCATTGTCGTTAGAAAATCAGACGAAAATACATTTGAAATAATTGCAGGCGAAAGAAGATGGAGGGCTGCTCAGTTAGCTCAGCTACACGAAGTGCCAATAGTTGTATTGAATGTGGACGACATGCTTGCCGCAGAGTTTGCTGTGCTAGAGAATATCCAGAGAGAGGATTTGAATGCTTTAGAAGAAGCTAACGGTTTTGAATTGCTTATGAGTAAGTTCAATTACACCCAAGATAAACTTTCTGAAATGATGGGTAAGAGCAGGGCTCATATTGCAAATACGTTGAGGTTAAAAAAGCTACCAAAGGAGATCCAAGATATGATTATTAGTGGGCTTCTAACACCAGGCCATGCTAGAGCTTTAATTGATGTTATTGGTAACATCGAATTAGCCAAAACAGTCGCTAATAATAATCTATCAGTACGTCAAACGGAGCTTTTGGCTAAAAAAGCTAATGCTACTAGCTCTTCAAAAAAAAATAGCAAGCCAACAATAGAAGACCCAAACATTCTTTCATTGGTAGAGAATTTGCAAAATAAAACAGGTCTCTTTGTGGAACTTTTTCCTAATAAAAAAAAAAGTGGGCGCATAATTTTCAAGTATTCAAATCTTGCACAACTAGACCAGCTAATTAAAGCTATTTTAGAGAAATACTAAGTTAGAAAAATCTATTTTCCAAGCAGGCCTTGCTTGATGTGGAGACAATAAATTGCTGCAGAATGGTGGTTGATATTTCATAGTTCTTTTTACAACTAGTTTCTGTTTCAAATATAATATCCATTAA
>CAWUVR010000048.1:0-2588 GCA_963925905.1 uncultured Pelagibacteraceae bacterium | reverse complement strand
TTATGGTAGCGGGAAGTGGACTTGAACCACTGACCTCAGCGTTATGAGTGCTGCGCTCTAACCACCTGAGCTACCCCGCCATAAAGTATTGAAGATATATAATATATTCTTATTAATTTAAAGTAGGACTAAACTTTTTTTTTGAAGAACTTTTTGTTCTAGATCTAAATCCATCTCTGCTAGCAGCACCGAATTTGCTACCACCGCTAGGTTTTCTGTCAAAGGGGCCTCGTGTTTTTGAAAAGCTAGATTTTGATTTTGGTTTAAAACCTTCTTTTCTATCTCTAAATCCACCTTCTCTTTTTGGTTTGTCACCAAAACTAGAGCTACTTTTTCTTGCGTAGCCTTCTTTTTTTGGTTTTGATCCAAAACCTTCTTTTCTATCTCTAAATCCACCTTCTCTTTTTGGCTTATCACCAAAACTAGAGCTGCTTTTTCTTTCGTAGCCTTCGTTTTTTGGTTTTGATCTGAACCCTTCTTTACGTTCAGATTTAAATCCATCATCTTTTTTGGGTCTGTCAGAAAAACTAGAGCTGCTTTTTCTTGCGTAGCCTTCATTTTTTGGTTTTGATCTGAAACCTTCTTTGCGTTCAGATTTAAATTCAGCTGGTTTTCTATCGGAAAAATCTTTTTTACCTTCTCTTTTACTATCTCTTCCGAAGCTACTTCTTTTTTTATCTCTAAAACTAGATTTTCCACCCTTGTCAGAACGAAACCCGTCTCTTGGTCCGCCTCTTTTAAAGGATGTTTTTTTATTGTAGCCTTCTCTTCTATCTCCAGATCTTTTGTCTGAAGAACTTTTTAATCCTGGATTTAAAATTCTTTCAATTTCGTACCACTTTTTTTTATCATTGGGCGTAACAAAGCTCCAAGCAGTTCCAGTTGCTCCTGCTCTGCCGGTTCTTCCCATTCTATGAATAAAATCTTCTGCTTGTTGTGGAAGATCGTAATTAATTACGTGTTCTATATGCGGAATGTCCAATCCTCTTGCAGCAATATCAGTTGCAACTAACACATGGATTTTATTTGCTCTAAATTTAGTGATTACTATGTTTCTTTTATTTTGTCTTAAATTTCCATGTAAAGAATCTGCTTCAAATCCTTCTTTGCACAAGTTGAGTGCTAATTTTTTTGCATTATGTTTGGTCTTAACAAATACAAGAGTTGCTCCATGCTTTGTTTTAATCTGTTCTACTAAAGTATTGTATTTATCTTCCTGTCTAAGATTAACTACTTCTTGTTTAATGGTAATAACGGTAGCATTTGCGGGTGCAACGCTTACTCGTTCAGCATTTTTTAAATATCTAGCAGACAATCGTTCAATAGAAGAAGGAATGGTTGCGGAAAACATTAGTGTCTGTTTTTCTTTTGGTAAAAATTTTATAATTTCGTCAATTTGAATACTGAATCCCATATCAAGCATTCGGTCCATCTCATCTAAAATAAGAAGATCTACCTGATTAATTAATAAAGACTTTCTATTTAAGTGATCATTCACTCTTCCTGGTGTTCCTACAATAATTTGAGGTTTTGCTTTTAATCTTCTCAACTGCTTATTCATTGGCTCTCCACCAACTAAACAAACACTTTTAATAGCGCTTTGCTGAAACAATAATTTTTCAACTACATCATTTACTTGCTTAGCAAGTTCACGTGTAGGAACTAAAATAATCGCTTTTTTTGTTTTTTTGCTAGCGATCATTTCAATCATAGGAATACAAAATGCTGCAGTTTTTCCTGTTCCAGTTTGAGCGGAAGCTAAAATATCTTTTTTTTCTAAAATAAGTGGAATGGCTTTAATTTGAATAGGAGTTGGAGTGTCAAATTTCATCTTGATTAAAGACGCATTAAGACTCTCGGTTAAATTCAACTCTTGAAAATTTTGCATAAGGGGTTTTTGTTAATTATTAATTATGGCCTTTAGATATAGTTCCTGGCAGTAAGTCAATGAATAAGAGTGGTTACAATCAAACTGATGAGATTAGGCCTATATTAGAATCATAAGACCCGTGCCTACGAGCAAAACAGCCAAAATAACCTCTATTGTTTTCTTCACTGCCGTCTTTGAAATCAAAACTCTAATGGAGCTTCCAAATAATACCCAGATGCTAATCGAAGGCAAATTCACAATCGGGGCTATACAGGTTAAGAACAGGAGTCCTGTAATAAAATTTTCATCCTTTGGGAAAAAAACGCTGACCACAGTAATTGCTATCACCCATGCTTTGGGATTTAAAAGTTGGAATAATGCAGCTTCATAAAATTTCAGGGGTCTACCAGTTTCTTTGGATTCTTTCATATTCAAAGAACCAAACATTCTGTAGGCAAGAAAAAACAAATACAAACATCCTATTATTTTTAATACTTGCTGAACCATGGGATAGGCCTGAAACACAAATCCTAACCCTAATGAAACTAAGCTGATCTGAACAAAATGACCAAGAGGGATTCCTAATATATGTGGAATAGTTTTTTTAAAACCATACTTAACACCGGAAGCAAACAGCATGATGTTATTTGGACCTGGCGTAACGAACATAACAAAATAAAAAGAAACTAACGCAAAAGTTAACTCTGTGCTGATCATG
>CAWUVR010000047.1:0-10113 GCA_963925905.1 uncultured Pelagibacteraceae bacterium | reverse complement strand
GGCTCTGTTGAACCTAGAGAGGTTAATGTGGCCAACGCGGCAAAGTCAGCCGTGCATGCTTGGGCAAAAGGACTTTCAAGAGTTGTTGCGGCTAATGGCATAACTATTAACTCAATATCTCCAGGTCGATTGAATACAGAGCAAATTTTAAAAAGAAGACATCCAGATCCTAAAGAGAGAAAAAAATTTATTAAAGAAAATATACCCGTTGGTTACTTCGGAGAACCAGAGGATTTGGCTTGTTTAGCCGTTTTTTTAAGCTCACCCGTAGCAAGATATATCACAGGGGAGCTCCTTCATGTTGATGGAGGAATGAAGAGATTCGCACATTAAGGTACTTTTTGTTATTGCAAATCTTTTTCTTTAATACTATCAAGCTGTCTCATGAAAAGTAAAGATACATACAAATCTCTAGACACCTTAGATGTTCAAGGTAAAAAATACCAGTTTTACAATTTACAAAAAGCAGAAAAAAATGGTTTAGAGGGAATTTCCAAACTTCCCAAATCATTAAAAGTTTTGTTAGAAAACCTTCTTAGATATGAGGATGACAAAACTGTAGACACCAAACAGATTAAAGCCATTCAATCTTGGTTGAATAGCAAAACCTCAGAAACAGAAATTGCTTACCGACCAGCAAGAGTTTTGTTGCAAGATTATACAGGAATACCTGCCGTAGCAGATTTGGCTGCAATGAGAGAAGCAGTTCAGAAAAAAAATAAAGATCCAAAATCAATCAACCCCTTGTCTCAAGTCGATCTGGTTATTGACCATTCAGTACAAATTGACAATTCGGGAAAGAACGCTTTGGCTCAAAACGTAAGTAGAGAATTCGAACGTAATGGAGAAAGATATTCTTTTTTAAAATGGGGTCAGCAAGCATTTAACAATTTTAGAATTATCCCCCCTGGAACAGGAATTTGTCATCAAGTTAACTTAGAATATTTATCTAAAGTTGTTTGGAGCTCAGAAGTAAACGGAACTATGTATGCGTACCCAGATACTTTAGTGGGAGCGGACAGTCATACAACTATGGTAAATGGACTGTCAGTTTTAGGATGGGGTGTTGGAGGCATTGAAGCTGAGGCAGGAATGTTAGGTCAGCCTATCTCTATGTTAATACCAGAAGTTGTTGGTTTTGAAGTTACTGGAAAAATGGCAGAAGGAATTACAGCTACCGATCTAGTTTTAACAATTGTTAAAATGTTAAGAGAAAAAGGAGTGGTTGAAAAATTTGTAGAATTTTACGGTTCAGGATTAAAAAATCTTACATTGGCTGATAGAGCTACCATTGCAAACATGGCTCCAGAGTATGGAGCGACTTGTGGATTCTTCCCAATTGATGACGAAACTATTAAATACTTAAAATTTTCTGGAAGAGATAAAGAGACAACTGATTTGGTCGAGGCTTATGCAAAAGAGCAAGGACTATGGGCTAGTGATGATATTGTTTTTACAGATACTCTTTCTTTAGATGTATCTACAGTAGTTCCGACTATTTCTGGTCCAAAAAGACCACAAGACAAAGTGTTGCTAACAGAGTCCGCATCGAACTTTGCAAAAGTTTTTAAAGACGCAACTAAAAGAGATCAATCTAAAACAACAGAAGTTAAAGGTGCAAATCATCCATTACAAGATGGAGATATTGTTATTGCATCTATTACTTCTTGCACGAACACATCCAATCCCAACGTTTTAATTGCGGCTGGTTTACTTGCTAAAAAAGCATGTGAGCTAGGATTGCAATCTAAGCCATGGGTTAAAACTTCTTTAGCTCCAGGATCTCAGGTCGTGACAGATTATTTAAACAAAGCAGATTTGAGCAAATATTTAGACCAACTAGGATTCTTTTTGTCTGGATATGGTTGCACTACTTGTATTGGTAACTCTGGACCGTTAGCAGACAATATTGCTGATGCAATTCAAGAAAATGATTTGTATGTGGTTTCTGTACTTTCGGGAAATAGAAATTTTGAAGGTAGAATTAATCCTCATGTGAAAGCAAACTATTTAGCTTCACCCCCATTAGTGGTTGCTTATGCAATTGCAGGAAATATGAATATCGATCTTTACAAAGACTCTTTAGGAAAAAACAAAGATGGTAAAGAAGTTTACTTAAAAGATATTTGGCCAAGCAATAAAGAAATTCAAGATACTTTGGACGCTTCTTTGAATGCAGAAATGTTTATTAATAGATATTCTAATGTGTCCGAAGGACCGAAAGAGTGGCAAGCAATCAAAACTGAACCAACTAGCATATATGCTTGGGACGAAGGTTCTTCATACGTAAAAAAACCACCGTTCTTCGACAACATGTCTGACGAACCAGAAGGTTTTAGGGCCATTAAAGATGCAAGACCTTTATTAATTTTAGGAGACATGATTACAACCGATCACATTTCCCCAGCAGGATCTATTCAAAAAGAAAGTCCAACAGGTGAGTACTTTATGAAATATC
Source organism: uncultured Pelagibacteraceae bacterium (assembly GCA_963925905.1). GTDB lineage: Bacteria > Pseudomonadota > Alphaproteobacteria > Pelagibacterales > Pelagibacteraceae > IMCC9063. The sequence goes on along the minus strand of CAWUVR010000047.1, from coordinate 7,655 downwards.
AAATTTTACCTAAAGATTACAATTCTTACGGAGCAAGAAGAGGAAATCACGAAGTAATGATGAGAGGAACCTTTGCTAACATTAGAGTTAAAAATGAAATGCTAGAAGGCAAAGAGGGTGGATTTACAAAAATTTATCCAGAAGGAAAAGAATCGACAATATTTGATGCAGTTGCGGAATATCAAAAAAGAGGAACACCTTTAGTTATTTTTGGTGGAAAACTTTATGGAAGTGGTTCATCAAGAGACTGGGCAGCTAAAGGTACAAAATTATTAGGTGTAAAAGTTGTTATCGTTGAAAGCTTTGAAAGAATTCACAGATCTAATTTAGTTGGAATGGGAATTTTACCTCTTCAATTTAAAGATGGAATGGACAGAAAAAGTTTGAATTTAAAAGGTTCAGAGCTAGTTACAGTTTTGGACATTGAAAAAGGTGTGCAACCAAAAGAAATGGTTAAAGTTGAAATCAAATACGCAGATGGCACAATCAAAATTATAGAAACTCTTTGCAGAATAGATACTGATAACGAAATCGAGTACTACAAAAATGATGGTATTCTTCAGTACGTTCTCAGAAACATGTTGTAGTTTCTATCAATAGAAGCTATTTTTTTTACATGTCGAATTCTTTTAGTACCTTAGAGATAGGTGGAAAATCTTTTAAATACGCTGATATAGCTACTTATCCAAATATTCAAAAACTTCCTTTTTCTTATAGAGTGTTATTGGAAAACCTTGTCAGACAAAAAATTGGCAATCTTAATCCTTCAGCAGAAGAGCAAATAAGCAATATTTTAAATTTTCGTATCGGGTCACCAATCAATTTTATGCCCAACCGAATTTTAAGCCATGATATTCTAGGAAAGGTGATGCTTGTTGATTTTCTTGCCTATAGAGAAGCTTTGCAAAAAAAAGGAATTGACCCCAACAATATACAACCAAAAATTCCAATTGATGTAGTCATAGATCATTCTTTGCAAGTTGATTTTTTTGGTTCTGAAACTTCCAGAATAGAAAATTTAAAAAAAGAATATGACAGAAATTCAGAAAGATTCTCCTTTTTGCGTTGGTGTTCTAAAAATCTTAAAAATGTTAGAGTAATTCCTCCGGGAGTTGGAATTTGCCATCAGGTAAACATAGAATATTTATCAAAAGTAGTTTGGACAGAGGAAGTTAATAGCGATTTAGTTTTGCATCCAGACACCTGCATAGGAACGGATAGTCATACGCCTATGATGAACGCAATTGGAGTCTTAGGCTGGGGCGTGGGAGGCGTCGAAGCTGAGATTTCTATGATTGGAAAACTCTTGCCGATAACCCTTCCCGAAGTTGTAGGAGTTCATTTAACTAATAAACTACAAGAAGGAATTACTTCTACAGACTTGGTTTTGACTATTACTGAGTTATTAAGAAAGAGTAAGGTTGTCGGTTGTTTTATTGAATTTTTTGGCGAGGGCGTAGAAACATTAAGCGTCGGTGATAGAGCTACTATTTCTAATATGGCCCCAGAGTACGGTGCTACTGCTGTTTTGTTTCCAGTGGATAATTCAACTTTGGATTATTTAAAAATGACAGGTCGAATCCCAGAGCAAATTCAAATTATAAAAGAGTATTCTATGAAACAATGCTTATGGAGAAACCCAAGTGATTTACCTGATTATTCTAGATCTCTAGATTTAGATTTGTCTTCAATTGTTCCTTGTGTTTCAGGGCCCAAAAATCCAGAAGATAAAATTAAGTTAGATGAATTTTCATCTAGCATAAATTCACATTCGCAAATGCTTTATAAAAAAGATTTAAGAAAAGATCAGTTTCCAGTACCCAATCTTAATTTTAGTATTCAAGATGGAGATATTTTAATAGCAGCAATTACTAGCTGCACTAATACTGCCAACCCACGAAATGTTATTGCAGCCGGCATGGTTGCAAAAAAATTAGTAGAATTTGGATTTAAAAGAAATCCAAAGGTCAAAACATCATTTGCACCTGGAAGCAAAGTTACAGCTGAAATTTTAAAGCAAAGTGGGCTTCAGAAGTACTTAGACGAATTAGGATTTAATGTTGTTGGGTTTGGCTGCACTACCTGCAATGGTAGTTCAGGACCGTTACACAAGGATATAGCGGACACTATTGAAAATAATAAAATTTTTTCAACAGCTGTATTGTCAGGCAATAGAAATTTTCAAGGAAGAATTCATCCAAATATTAGAGCTTCTTATTTGGCATCACCTGCTTTAATTGTTTTATTTTCGTTAATTGGATCCGCTACAAAAAATTTAACAAAAGATTCATTAGGGACGGATAAAGACGGTAAATTAGTTTATTTAAAAGATGTTTGGCCTGAAAATCATGAGATCAATACAATTGTTGATAGTTTTTATAAGCCAGAAACATTTGTAGCTAAATACAAGGAAGTAAATGACGGAGGTGAACTCTGGGAAAATCTTGCAGTATCAGAATCTGACAATTACGAATGGTCAGATAAAAGCACTTATATAAAAAAACCTCCTTACTTAGAGAATATATCGCAACATACAGAAGCAATAGAAGATATTCATTTGGCAAGACCTCTAGTTCTTCTGGGAGATTCTGTTACTACCGATCACATTTCACCCTCCAGCGATATTACCAAAACTACAGCAGCGTGGGATTATCTGTTGTCACAAAATATCAAACCAGAAGATTTTAATAATTTCTTAACAAGACGAGCTAATCACGAAATTGTTAAACGATCGGCATTTGCAAGTTTACGTCTTAGAAATTTAATGACTCCAGAATTAGAAGGCAGTTTTACTATTAAATACCCAGAGAACAAAGTGATGAGAATATTTGAGGCAGCCACTGAGTACCAAAAAACAAAAACAGAATTGGTTGTTATTGCTGGTGAAAATTATGGATGTGGTTCTTCCAGAGATGTTGCTGCAAAAGGACCTTTATTACTTGGAGTTAGAGCGATTATTGCAAAAGGTTTTGAAAGAATTCATAGATCTAATTTAGTTGGAATGGGATTGCTACCATTGGAATTTTTGCCTGGCAATGGAATTGTTGAACTTGGTATTGTTGCCACCGATCTTTTTACCATAAAAGGTTTAGATAAAATTACAATCGACTACAAAGAAGTCGATTTGTTAATCCAAAAAGAAAGTGGTGATGTGGTAAAAGTAAAATTAAAAGCAAGATTAGATAATCCAGACGAAGTAATTTTTTGGAAAAATGGTGGAATTTTACAAACTGCTTGGAAAGAAGCGTAAACTAAGTTAATTTTCTTATATGAAGCAAAATTGGATTACAGCAGCTTATTATAGGGGCGGAACTAGTAAGGGTGTTTTTTTTCAGGCAAAAGATTTGCCTACGGATAATCAAGAAGAATTAAGCAAAATATTTTTAAAAGTAATTGGAAGCCCCGATCCTAATGGAAGACAATTGAATGGAATGGGTGGAGGAGTTTCTTCTGTTTCCAAATGTGTAATTATCAGTCCGTCCAAAAGAGAAGATGCAGATGTTGATTATAATTTTATACAATTGGCCGTAGAGGAACCTGTTGCAGAATGGAATAATAATTGCGGAAATTTATCTGGCGCAGTTGGTCCCTACGCAGTGAATACAAGAATTGTTAAAGCTAAAGAGGGTGAAAATAAAGTAAGAATTTATCAAGTGAATACAGATAAAATTATTCATTCTACTTTTGAAGTCAAAGATGGAATAGCTGCAGTGGATGGAGATTATTCTATTGCTGGAGTTGCTGGAACTGCTGCTAAAGTACGATTAGATTATTTAGCACCGGGTGGATCTGGAACTGGAAAGTTATTACCTACGGGAAATGTTGTAGATGAAATTGATATCGAAGGTCACGGTAAGATCAAAGTTAGCATTGTAGATGCGGCAACTCCCCTAGTTTATATCTTGGCAGAAGATTTGGGTTTAAGCTGCGCAGAATCTCCAGATGAATTGGATGCGAAGACTAAACAGATGGACATCATACAAAAAGTTAGAAGAAAATGCGCATTCATGATTGGATTAAGTAAATCAGAAAATGAAGCTCCAATGAACACTCCAAGAATTGGAATTGTCTCTAGTCCAAAAGATTATAAGAGCTTAGATAAATCTCAAGTAACAGCTGACAGTCATGATATTTGTACAAGAATGTTTTCAATGGGAAAAACTCACAAGGCAATTATGGGAACGGCATGTGTAAATATTGGAGTAGCAGCAGCAATCGAAGGTACTTTGCCATTCCAGGTTAAAAGAAAAGGTGCAAATAATTTAGAGTTAAGAGTGGGAAATCCATCAGGAATTATTGTGGCCGGATCTGTGATTGAGCAAAAAGAGGGAAAAGCAGAAGCTGTATCAGCAGTTATGTATAGAACCTTTAGACCTTTGATGATTGGAAAAGTTTTAGTTTAAAAAATTAGATCTTAAAGTCTAAATTTTTTACCAATTCGTTAATAGTAAAATCTTCCTTTAAAACCAAATTAATTAATTCTTCCACTTGATCGTTATTATAAGATTTAAGAAGTTCCCTAGCTTTATTTGATACTTCTTTAATATTCATAGGATTGTCAGGAGTTCCTCTTACTGCTTTTGCGTGATGAGAAATTTCCGAATTATCATTAAAGGTAATCTTTACTTTTGCTTGTCTTTCTGGCCTTGCAACCGCAAGTTCATCGCTAGGTACGGCTATTATTTTTTTTCTTACCTCTAATACTTCTGGATCATGAAATAATTTTTCATCATGCACCTCATTATATCCAATTTTTTTTTTAACCAGGTAAAGAGCAGCTAGATGTTGAGCACAAATATTTGGAATACTTCTGTCGCTAACAATATGAAATCTATCGGAGGGAATATCAATTCTAATTTCTTTAATTTCTTTATGATTAAATTGCTTTTTTTGCAAAATAGCTTCGATAGCATCTAGTATTGCCTGAATAGGAGATCCTACACACCATTTTTTTATAGAAGTGTTGTCAATTTCAAAAATTTTGCCTAGATCCTTTATAATTATTTCTGGTTTAGGATTGTGAGCAAATGCTTCTAATAAACCACGCTCTCCTAAAAGAGGATCTGTAACGGAAGTGAAATTTTCTTTTGCCAATAAAGCAGAATATATTCCATTCCTCGTAGTCATTCCTGAAAACACAAAAGCTTTTTCAATATGCTCCTCATCTCTATTCCAGCACGCTAAACCGGATGTTTGTTGAATTGTATAAGACAATAAATAATTACATTGTTCATGATTTAGTTTTAGTAACGCTCCAGCTGCCGCCGCTGCTCCAAAAATTGTACCAATGCTATGTGTAGCAAAAATTGTTGTTTTGGGATTTTTATACCCCATGCTCATATTAATTCTAACGCCAACATCATAACCAAGCGCAATGGCTCTTAATAGTTCGGAGCAAGAACTATTTTCTTTTTCAGCAATCGCTAATGCTGCAGGTACGATCGCACACCCAGGATGAAATCTTCCATTGGTGTGAGTATCATCAGTTTCGTCGGCATGTGCTGCCATTCCATTTGCCAAACCAGCATGTATCGCACTAACTTTTGTATCATTACCAATTAAAGTAGATTCTGCATTTCCTCCTTGAGACTTTGCAAACTCGTAAGCTTTTTTTCCAGGAGGTAGCAATCTTCCAGTAAGAATTGCCACAAGTGTATCCAGTAGATGAAAACGAGTATTCTTTTGAGTTACCTCAGGTAGCTCCATAGTAATTGCCGAAGATAAATATTTAGTAAGCTCTTGTTGAATATTCATTAATTAAATATCCCATTTATTTTGTTCTTGTTCAAATCAACAGTGCCCTCGTCACATACAAGATTTAATGTTTTAATTTCATCTGAATTTAGATTCTCAAGGTTATTAATCAATTCCACAAATCGCAATTCTTCCCCCTGCGAAACAAAGCCATTAATAAGAGGCTTCATTTTATTAATGTATTCATTTCTTCTAAAAGGAGTTGTTCCGCCTGGATGGGCATTGGCAAAGTCTAGTGTTTCAACGATTATCGAACCATCATTAAGAGTAATTTCAACTTTTGCACCCTGAACTTTCTTTAAAGGATCTTTTTCATCGTAATATTTTTTATTAAACTCAGGATCTTCAAAAGTTTCAATTTTTCTCCATAATCTTACCGTTTCTGCCCTGGTCTTTCTTTCATTGCTATAGCTAGTTTCGTGATGCCAAAAGCCATCCTCCAAAGCCACAGCAAAAATATACATAGCTGAATGATCAAGAGTTTCTCTGGAAGCTTCCGGACTATATTTTTCAGGATCGTTACTTCCCGATCCCATAACTATGTGAGTATATTTTTTAGAATAAATATTTACTTTTTTAATTTCTTTTAAATCTTTAATTTTTTTTCTCATAAGAAAAGCCAAGTCAATAATAGAATTTCCATGATAACCAGCAGAATGTTCTTTGGTGAAGGTAGAAAGTATTCCATCCCTCGGAGCATTTGCTCCTGGAAGACTTATTTCAATATTTTCATTTTCTTTATGCAGTAGGATTGGAATAATTCCATAATCTCCTTCCCATACAGGGCTCGGACCTTTTTCTCCACGCACCGCTCTATCAATTGCATCAATAGCATTTCTACCAACTAGCCCCGGTGCAAAAGCTTTCCAACTTGAAAGATCACCTTTTCTTCCTTGCCTTGTGAAAATAGAAGTATGAGCACTATACTGAATGGCTTGATAAATAATCTCAGTATCAAGATTTAACATAGCGCCAATCCCACTGGTAATAGCAGGACCTAAGTGACCGACATGATCAATTTTATTTGGATTCAATGCGATAGACATAGACAATCTAAGTTGTGTTTCATAACTTGTTGCAATGCCCTTTATGAGGTCTATCCCGGTTAGATTTTTTTGCTGGGCAACTGCTAAAATAGTTGGAATGCAATCACCAGGATGACATGTCTCTTTAGCCATAATATTATCGTGAAAATCCAATTCTCGTACTGCCACAGCATTAGCCCAAGCAGCCCATTCGCAATTATATTTTTCTTCGTTACTTAATCCAAAAATAGGTGCGCCATTTTTATTTTTATGAAACATTGCTTGTGCTCTTGCAACGCAAACAGGATCTCTATTAATTGCCGCGATCGCAACACCCGCATTATCAATGAGACGATTGCCAACCATTTCATTAATCGATTGATTTGAATTCCATTCTTGAGATGCTATCAAAGCCAATTGCCAAGCCAACTGTTTTTCTTTTACGACTCGATCTCCAGGCTTGGGAACAATTATTTTTGATGTATGCATAAAATTTTATTTTATAATTTACTATTGTGCTTAAGTACTTAAATTAATTATTAGCAAATACACACCCTATTTGCTCAGTTAGTCCATCGTTCAAAACAAGATTTCACAATGCGAAATGTCGTTTTGTATATTGATATAAAGTTTCATTGTGATAGTTTTAATTCACAAACTAACAAATAACAGGGGGACTAATGTTAAATTTAAACTTTAAAAAACTTTTAGGTTTTTTATCTGTTGCATCTTTGATTTTGACTTCTTTTGTGGGTAGCGCAAATGCTGCATCACACGAAAAGAAAAAAGAAAGCTTCGCAGCAAAATGCAATCCTATGCAAGTAGTTATTCACGCTGCTTACGGTGGAGGAACAGACCAAACAGCTAGAATGATGT
>CAWUVR010000046.1:0-3432 GCA_963925905.1 uncultured Pelagibacteraceae bacterium | reverse complement strand
TCACTTAACGGCAGCTGATCAAAAATTTAAGCTTGCTGAAAAGGAAAGGTATTTTGCTTGTTCAAATATCTACAAAGAAAATCACCAATTATTTGAGTACTTTCAGGGAAATATAGTAAAATTTTTACCTGAAGACGCTTTAAAATAATTATTAATTTTTATTAAATCTAAAGCTCTTTTCTACAAAAGAATTGTTTGTCGTTGAGATTTGAATGGTTAAATTTTTATTAAATCGCATATCTTCAGCACCGACTTTAATACCCCCGGCTAAGTGAACAATGCCTATTTCGTGATGAGGCGTAAAACCCTCTACAAATTTATTTGTATCTAGATCAAACTTAATGTTTGAGGAACTTGGAATCCAATTGCAATAAAAAGGAAGAATGTCTACTGACACGTTATCAGCATAAACTGCTATATTCATAGCTACTTGTTCTGAGCCAAAAATATTTCCTTTTTCTAGAGCCTTTTCTAAATTCTTTTGCCAAATACTCCAAATGGATGAGTTTTTTTCTAGAGAGAATACGCCTATATTTAAATGCGGCTGTAGAGCAATGTACCTGCATACATCTTCCGAAAATCCTGAAGATCGTGCATGTTTATAATTTTGTGATTTTACAAATCCTAAATTACGAAAAAACCACTCTATTCTTGCAACTCTTCCTGTATGTCGATCCGCCATGCTAACAATTCCTAGCTTTCCGTCATCACAAGATTTGTTTAACAGATCAATTACAAACCATGACTGAACCCAAGCATCGCAGTCGATCCAAATATATTTTTGGAAAGAGGGAAAATAATTGGGAAGGAAAGCTCTTGAAACCTGACTCTTTAACCATTCTTTCCCTTTAATTTTCGGTGAAGAAACGGGTATGTCCCACTTTGCTTTTTCTATTGAATGAACTTTATTTTTGATTTTATTCAACTGTTCATCAGTCATGCCGGCATCTAAAACACAAATACCTACTGAACTGCTCTCTGTAAAAGAGTTAACAGAATCGATCAATTCCTCAAGCAAATGGAAGTAACCAGAATCAGATAGCGTAACAATGGCTGTTTTCATTAGTATAAAATTATTTGATTAGTGAACATTTAATAACTATTTATATAATGCAACCTTGAATAAAAAAGTATGTTTTTCTTTCTTAAAGTTTTATTGGCAGCGCTAATCATAGCGTTTGCTAGCTGGCTATCTGGTAAAAAACCTGAATTGTCTGGTTTTATTATCGCACTACCTTTGGCGAGTTTGATGGCTCTTGTTTTCTCTTACCTTGAACACAAAAACCCAGAAACTTCTGTAACTTTTGCAAAAAGTATTTTAATTGGAGTTCCTGTGTCTTATTTATTTTTTCTCCCCTTCTTTTTTGCAAAAAGCCTTGAGATGAATTTTTGGCTTATTTACTCTATTGGTATTGGCCTTTTAGTGGCAGGTTTTTTTTTACACAAATACATCCTTTCTTTGTTTTAGACATTGAATGAATTTTTTGATATTTTGCTTACAAATGAAAGGTCACATTGTTTAAATTTATTTCAAATATATTTCAATCTAAGAATAAAAAGATTGAGGAAAAGGCTTTTCAACACTTAAAAGAAGTAAGCGCTATTTCAAAGCAGATTGCTGGAGAGAAAAATGAAATTAAGCTTCGTAGCCTAGCATTTGCCATGAAGAAACATTATGATAAAGGAATTGAGCTCTTAAAAGAAATTGACTACGATATGAGCAAAATTGAAAGTGCTTATTTCGATCCCAAAAAGACCTTGTCTTCGAGTAACTACCAAAAAGTAGAATCTATATTGAATAGCAACAAGTAGATCTTGATGAACTGGACTTTGCTCTCCATTGTTGCGGTTGTTATTGTTTTTGCTCTAATCATTTTGCCCCTAATCATCTCGAGAAAAGCAGAAAAAGAAGACCGGGATTAGCTTGCCTCATGAAACGCAAGAAAAAAAAGACCTACCAGCAAAAAATAAAAAAATCGAGACAAAGAAAAAATACCAAAGGGATTTTAAAAATCTTAAAACAAGCTACTTAAACAAAATAAGTAAGGGCGATATAAATAACAATAGGTATGGTAACAATAGATATTAGAGTTGAAACTGCAATAACGCTCGCAATATTATCTGCCTGTTCTTTTGGCGAATACATTTTTGCCAATAGATAAGTAAGAACTGCAGCAGGCATCGAACACTGAACAAATAAAACACCAGCTTGATATCCTGTAAGACCAAAAAATTTAATTACACCCAATGAAATAGCTGGTCCTCCCACTAGTCTTGCAAAAGAAATGATTAAAGTTTTTTGAATACTGACTTTTTTTAAAGTGCTTAAAGCAATACCAAGAGAGGTTAATACTAATACTAAACCCGTATAACCCACTAGCATAGTTGTGTTAGTAACAAATTTTGGTACTGGAATTTTAAAATACAAAAAAGTAGCTGCTATCGCCATCACATATAGAGGAACAGATTTTAATAAAGGCTCAATAGCAAACTTTCCTTTGGCTAAAAAAATATTCACCGTAAAATGTAAGATCATAATCATGGAAGCAATGGCGCTTGCTATGGAAAAGCCTTTGGGTCCATAAGCAAATAAACAAAAGGCCAAACCCATGTTTCCCATGTTGGGTAGCATAATGGGCGATAGTTCTTTTAAAATATTTCTTTTGAGAACTAATAATAGTAATGCTCCCATTAACGCAAACAGACCAATACAAAGCAAAGTGATCCCTGCAAATTTTACAAAAACATTAAAATCTAAATTAGTTAAGGTTAGAGAATAAAAAAGAAGACAAGGAACACCTACACTACCAGCAAATCCTGTAATAACATTTGAATCAAAATTTGGATTTTTTTTCCCAAACACGTATCCCATACCAATAATAAAAAAAACAGGAAAGATTACTTCAAATAGCTTGGCAAGGATTTCTGTCTGCATAAACTTAATTAAAAAATGTATTTATCTGCCAAATAAAAAACAATGCCGATAGCAACACCAAGTAAGATCCAATGGAAATTTTCTTTCAACATTATGATTAATTATAGACTATTTTAAGGATTGAAAAGAAAAAGGACGCCAAGTGTAAACCGGGCGTCCTTTTACAAAAGTAATTAGTACTGCTTCTTAGATTTGCTTACTTTTGGAGCTGTACTTTTTACCTTTTTCTTTTCTTTTTTTACGTCTTTTGTTTTTGCCATAATATCCTACCGGTTAAAGTTAATTCCTCTAATACTCTTTTTCTTTAGATAGTAAATATACTTTACAAATCCAAAAAGTATTCTAATAGAGTATATATGACCAGACTTACCGCCAAAGACTTTGACCAAGAACTTCTAGATCTTTATGATTTTTACGCTCATGGCAAAATAAGCAAAAGAGAGTTTTTGGAGTCTGCTAATAAATTTGCAATCGGTGGTTTAACTGCTGCTACCATT
>CAWUVR010000045.1:0-4454 GCA_963925905.1 uncultured Pelagibacteraceae bacterium | reverse complement strand
ATCACCCATCTCAAAAGCAAGATCGATAAAGGCATCTTCGTGTTGAATGATTGTAGAACATGCATCATAGATTTCTTTTTTCAAACTGTCGTCTAACAATCCAGGATTTTCATCACAGAATGTATTGAAGATTTTGATCATAGAATTGCAATGAAGTGTTTCATCTCTAACAGACCAAGTAACAATTTGGCCCATTCCCTTCATTTTATTAAATCTTGGGAAATTAAGTAAAATTGCAAAACTGGCAAACAACTGAAGTCCTTCAGTGAAAGCACTAAATACAGCAACTGTTTTGGCAATTTCTCTTTTATCGCCCATGTTAAAGTTTTGCATGTAATCGTACTTATCTTTCATCTCTTTATACTTTAAGAATGCAGAATATTCTGTCTCTGGCATTCCGATCGTATCAAGTAAGTGAGAGTAAGCAGCAACGTGAACTGTTTCCATAGAAGCAAATGCTGTCATCATCATCAACACTTCTGTAGGTTTAAATACCGTTGTGTAATGTCTTAAGTAACAGTTATTTACTTCCACATCGGCTTGCGTGAAAAATCTAAAAATTTGAGTAAGAAGATTTTTTTCATGCGGTAATAATTTTTTTTGCCAATCTCTAACATCTTCTGCCAAAGGAACTTCTTCTGGTAACCAATGAATTCTTTGTTGAGTTAACCAAGCATCGTAGCACCAAGGATATCTAAAAGGTTTGTAGACAATTTTCTCTTTTAATAATCCGTGTTCGGTGCAATAATTTTCTGTAATAATAGGTTTTGCTACTTCTGCTTTTGGGGCTACTGACATGATAAACATTCCTCATAATTTGCCGCTTCACCGCTAGCAGGAGCAACTGGTTGATTTTTAGCAGCGTTCGCTACCGTTTGATTGATTACTTCTGCACGTTGGATAGATTTAGATCTACAATAGTACAAACTCTTCAATCCTTTTTTCCAAGCTTGGAAATGCACTTGGTGCAAATCACGTTTATGAACATCTGCTGGTAAAAAAACATTTAAAGATTGAGCTTGTGAAATATAAGGAGTTCTATCTGCTGAGTGATCAATCAACCAACGTTGGTCAATTTCAAAAGCAGTTTTGAACACGTCTTTTTCATGATCTGATAAAAAGTCTAGGTGCATAATAGAACCTTGGTTAGTGGTAATAGAAGACCAGACTTCATCTGTGTCCTTTTCATGCTTAGCCAATAATTCTTTAAGGTACCTGTTTCTAACGTTGAATGATCCAGAAAGAGTTTTGTGCGTATAGCTATTTGCAGCTACAGGCTCAATTCCAGGAGAGGCACCGCCACAAATAATAGAAATAGAAGCTGTGGGAGCAATCGCAGTTTTGTTAGAAAATCTTTCCATAATTCCGTAATCCGCAGCATCAGGACATGCGCCTCTTTCTTCAGCAAGTTTTATAGAAGCGGCGTTTACTCCTTTGTCAATTTGTTTGAACATTTTATTGTTCCAAACTTTTGCCATCACTGATTCAATGGGGATAGAATGTTTTTGCAAGAATGAATGAAAGCCCATCACACCAAGACCAACGCTTCGTTCTCTCATAGCTGCATACGTTGCATCTCTAAAAGAATCTGGAGCTCTATCGATAAAGTCAGTTAAAACATTATCTAAAAATCTCATTATGTCTTCGATGATATTTGGATCGTCTTTCCACTCATCATACGTTTCAAGATTTAAAGAAGACAAGCAGCAAACTGCTGTTCTGTCTCTTCCCGCTTTATCAATTCCTGTTGGCAAAGTAATCTCGCTACATAGATTGGAAGTTTTAACCGTAAGACCCGCAAGCTTGTGGTGCTCCGGTATCATTCTGTTTACTGTATCGATAAACACAATGTAAGGCTCTCCCGTTTCTACTCGTGCAGTAAGAAGTCTAATCCATAAATTTCTTGCTGAAATTTTAGATTGTACAGTTGCATCATAAGGACTTTTTAGTGGCCACTGTTCATCAAGCTCAACTGCTCTCATGAAAGCATCAGTAACTAAAACTCCGTGATGTAAATTTAAAGCTCTACGATTTGGATCTCCGCCAGTAGGTCTTCTCATTTCAATAAATTCTTCAATCTCAGGATGATCAATGGGTAAATAACAAGCAGCAGAACCACGTCGTAAAGATCCTTGGCTGATTGCTAGCGTTAATGAATCCATCACTTTAATAAAAGGCATGATGCCAGAGGTTTTTCCAACTCTACCAACTTGTTCACCAATAGATCTTAAATTTCCCCAGTAGCTTCCAATTCCACCACCTTTGGCAGCAAGCCAAACGTTCTCGCTCCACAAATCTACAATTCCAGTTAAAGAATCGGATGCTTCGTTTAAGAAACAAGAAATAGGAAGTCCACGTTCAGTTCCAGCATTGGAAAGAACTGGTGTCGATGGCATAAACCATAAGTTGCTAATATAGTTGTAAACTCTTTGTCCATGAAGATTATCGTCAGCGTAAGTACTTGCAACTCTTGCAAACAAATCCTGGAAGGATTCGCCCTCATTTAAATATCTGTCTATTAAAGTAGCCCTACCAAAGTCGGTTAATTTCGAATCTTTGCTTCTATCGATCTTGATAGTGATTCCCTTTTCATTCTGAAAAAGCTCAGTTTCATTGGTTAAGGAGAATAAATCCGGTCTTTTTAGGTCCTGTAAGTTCTCGTTAGATTTCTTAATGATGTTTGATTCATCACTTTCAACAGCATTTTTTATTGCCAGAGCTAAATTTTCTTGCATAATCTCCCAATTATTACAGTTTTTTGTAGAAACAACTATATGTTGTGGTTCAGAATGACTGATATACCATTAGTTATAGTCGATCAAGAGAACATATAATGAACAAAAACAAAAATCCATAAGAAAGTTAGAATAGGCAAATAAATTACTATAAACATTGAAAATTATTTTATGAACAATTTTAAGCTAGTTGTGAACCAAAATGGCTTCCGAGAATATGATGCTAGATGGCTATATCCGGATGACATCAATCTAGAAGGCATCAAGCACTTGGGTATGGGTCTTGGAACTCAGATTGTGAGTCGCACAAAAAAAAATCCACGAGTTATAGTTGGTCACGACTACAGATCTTACAGCGAAGACATTAAAAGATCATTGATCGAAGGACTAATGCTTACAGGATGTGCTGTAGAAGATGTGGGATTATCACTCTCCCCTATGGTGTACTTTGCGCAATTTGAATTGGATGCAGATGCAGTAGCGATGGTCACAGCAAGTCACAATGAAAATGGTTGGACCGGTGTAAAAATGGGAATTGAAAAAGCATTAACTCATGCTCCGGAAGAAATGGCGGAACTAAAAGATATAGTTCTGAATCAAAAATTTACATTAGATCAGGGAAGCTACAAAGAAATAAAAGGGTTCAAGGAAGTTTATGCCAACGATCTTATCTCCAAAAACAAAATTAAAAAAAAGATTAAAGCAGTGGTTGCTTGTGGAAATGGAACCGCTGGAATATTTGCACCAGATATTTTACGAGGCATTGGTTGCGAAGTGGTAGAATTAGATTGTAATTTAGATTTTACTTTTCCCAAATACAATCCTAATCCAGAAGATTTGGAAATGCTACATGCCATTGCAAAAGCTGTGAAAGAAAATAATGCAGATGTAGGATTTGGCTTTGATGGAGACGGAGACAGAGTTGGTGTCATTGACAATTTAGGTGAAGAGATATTCTCAGATAAAATTGGGCTTCTGATTGCAAGAAACCTTGCACCCAAACACAAAGGATCAAAGTTTGTGGTCGATGTTAAATCAACAGGACTATTTGCTCATGATAAAGTATTAAAAGAAAATGACTGTGAAACGATTTATTGGAAGACAGGACACTCGCACATTAAGAGAAAAGTGAATAAAGAAAAAGCATTGGCTGGCTTTGAAAAAAGTGGTCACTTCTTTTTTAATCAGCCTTTAGGTTTTGGTTATGATGATGGAATTAATTCTGCCATTCAAGTTTGTCACTTACTTGACCATCAGAATAAAAAAATGAATGATCTTATTAACGAATTGCCAAAAACATATCAAACACCCACCATGGCACCATTTTGCAAAGATGAAGAAAAATATAAAGTAGTGGAAGACTTGGTAAAACAAGTAGAGGAATTAAAAAAAACTACCAAGATTGACGGTCAAGCTATCACCGATGTATTGACGGTTAATGGAGTTAGATTTTCGCTAGAAGATGGGTCTTGGGGGCTTATTAGAGCCTCATCAAACAAACCTTCTTTAGTAGTGGTAACAGAGAGCCCAACTTCGGATGAGAGAAAGAAAAAGATCTTTGATTTTATTGATGATCTACTGCAAAAAACGGGAAAAATTGGCGAATACGATCAAAAAATCTAATATCCTTTAGTCCAATATCCATAAACGCAACGAGTTCCATTTCTGGAGCAGTCATAAGTATCATGAAGAACGCCGTCTTTGACAACGGTTATGTGC
>CAWUVR010000044.1:0-5070 GCA_963925905.1 uncultured Pelagibacteraceae bacterium | reverse complement strand
GTTAAAAAATCAAAGTATCGCAAATCAATTTTTATCTAAAAAAAATTACTTACCAAGTCTTAGCATTGTCTACAGTATATTAAGATTTTTAAAATTTTCTAATAAAGCAATAATAGGAAGCCTGAGTTCTTTTAAACCTTTGCCACATAGACAGGAATTAGTTAGAAAAATTAAAAGCATTTCTTTTATCAACGATTCAAAAGCAACTAATTTCGATTCAGCAAATTTTTCTTTAGAGTTTTACGAAAATATTTATTGGATAGCAGGAGGTTTAGTTAAAAAAAATGATCGTCCGCATTTTAGCCAAGGTATAAAAAAAAGAATTATCAAAACTTATATTATTGGAAAAAATATATCTTTATTTAAGTCAATTTTGGGAAATAAGCTGAGCTTCACAATCTGCAAAACACTTAATACTGCTCTTGTTCAAGCATATAGGGATGCTAAAAATGCCAAGTTAAAAAATAGTGCTATTTTATTGAGTCCTGCGGCTGCATCTTTTGATCAGTACAAAAATTTTGAACACCGAGGCAATGAATTTAAAAAATTGGTAAAAAAAATAGAGAATGTTTAAACGTCACGATTCAGGAATGATAGCCACCTGGTGGAGAAGCATTGACAAAACTTTGCTTTTTTTAGGTTTGTCACTATTAGTTAGTGGTAATATTTTTAATTTCTTGTCCACATCAACCATCCCTTCTGAAAAACTTTATGATAGTAGGTATTTTTTATTTTATAAGCATATTTTTTTTTCAGCTGTTGGTCTCATTATTTTAATTTTTTTTTCTTTTTTGAATAACAAAAAGATAAAATTATACGCAATAGCTGGCTTTGCTGTTTGCATTACCTTGTTGGCTCTAGTTTATTTTTTTGGAGTTAATGTTAAGGGGGCAAGAAGGTGGTTGAATTTATTTTTTTTTAGAATTCAGCCCATAGAATTTGTGAAGCCTTTTCTTATATTGGTTGTCGCTTTAGTCTTGACCATGCAAAAACATACAATAAACGTGAGATTTTTTCTTTCATCTCCCTTTGTTTTAAGCGCTGTATTTCTTTTATTATTGCAGCCTGATTATAGCCAAAGTCTGCTTGTAATAACATTGTGGATGATCATGGTGTTTGTTTCTGGCATTAGTTTCCTATCTATCTCTATTATAGCTGGATCATTAGTCTTATCAATGATTAGCATCTTATTTTTCTTTAGAGATAAATTTTTTTATATATTTGACAGAATTTCAAGCTGGATCGGCCAAGTGGAGATTTCTTACCAATCAGAACAAGCGCTGAATGCAATTAAGTCAGGTGGTTTTTTTGGCAGGGGTATTGGCGAGGGAATTTTAAAAGAAAAAGTTCCTGAAGCTCATACAGATTATGTTATGTCGGTTATAGCTGAGGAGTATGGAATTATAATTGTTTTATTAATTATTTCTTTGACTATTTTTTTAGCTATAAGAATATTTTCTTTAGCAAACACAACAAAAAATGATTTTTTTCGACTGTCTCTGATTGGCATTTCTAGTTTATTGATCATTCAATCTTTTATAAATCTAGGAGTTACAATTAATATTTTGCCATCCACAGGAATGCCCTTCCCATTCATCAGTTATGGAGGATCATCTATTATGGGGTCCTGTATTGCTTTAGGAGTAGCATTGCTCTTAAGTAGAAAAGAGCAATCGTGAAGAAAAAAATCATTTTGTCAACTGGTGGAACCGGAGGGCATGTTTTTCCAATGATGGGACTTTATGATTATTTAGTTTTAAAAAATTACGATGTTGCTTTTGTGAGCGATCAAAGGGCAAAAAAATATTTTAGCGAAGAGATGAAGTCAAAAATTACAATTTTCAATATTAATAGCCCTTTCAATAAAAAGGGATTTTTTAAGATTTTATCTTTTGTTAACCTGTTTATTGCTACCATTTATTCTTTTTTTTTTTTAATTAAAAATAGACCAAAAGTAATTATTGGGTGTGGTGGTTATGCATCTTTCCCTATGTTAATGGCGGGATATATTTTAAAAATTAATACAGTTATATATGAAACCAATTCTATTCTAGGAAGAACTAATAAATTTTTCTATCCATTTTGTAAAAAATTATTACTAGGATTTGATAAAGTCAAAGACCTGCCTTATCAATATCAAAAAAAAGCAATTTATGTAGGCCAGCTTTTGAGAAAATCTTTTAATCACAAAATAAGCAAATCACCTGATAAAAAAAATGATTTTACAATACTTGTGCTAGGAGGAAGTCAAGCGGCAGAATTTTTTGGATCAAATCTAGCAAGACTGTTTTCTGATATAAATAAAAACACTCTATCAATAAGGGTATTTCATCAATGTAAAAAAGAGCAAATGGATAGCACAAGGAAAGTGTATGGAAATTTTTTCAATTATGAATTATTTGATTTTAAATCTAATATTGAACAACTAATGGCAAAGGCTGATCTTGCAATCGTTAGATCTGGAGCATCAACAATATCTGAATTAGCCGCAATCAATCTTCCATTTGTGGCCATACCCTTGCCCTCATCTTTAGATAATCACCAGTACCACAACGCAAAATACTTCGAAGACAAGGGTTGCTGCTGGCTTGTAGAACAAAAACTTTTTGAAGCAGAAAGTTTTAAAAAACTAATTGCTGATATTGTGAGCAATGATAAAGAAAAACTTAAAGAAAAAGTTAAAAATATGAAAAACTTAAATCAAACAAATGTTCTAAGTAATTTTGAACAGGAAATTATAAATTATTTTTAGATGGAATTAAGTATTAACAAAAAAGACGTAATCCATTTAATTGGCATTGGAGGAATTGGCATGAGCGGCATTGCTCTAATTCTTAAAAAAATGGGTTATGATGTTCAGGGAAGCGACATTTCCGAAGATAATAAAAACATATTATCTCTAAAGAAGAAAAATATTAAAATATTCAATAGCCACAAAAGTCAAAATATTAAAAATGCAAAGATAGTGGTCATCTCTAGCGCTATTAGTAAGAAAAATAGCGAACTAAAACATGCTTTGAAAAATAATATACTAGTTATCAAAAGGGCAGACATGTTGGCGCATATTATATCTTTAAAAAAAAATATTGTTATTTCTGGCTCTCATGGAAAAACAACAATCACATCCTTAGTTTCTACAATTTTAAAAGATGCCAAACTTAAACCTACGATTGTCAATGGAGGAATTATTAATTCATTAAAAACAAATGCTAGCCTCGGTGAGGGTGAGTGGTCTGTCATAGAAGCAGATGAATCTGACGGAAGTTTTTTAAAGTTTAACAATACGCATGCTATTGTTAGCAATATTGATCACGAACATATAGATTATTATAAAAATTTCAAAAATTTAAAAAAACAATTTTCTATATTTTTAAACAAAACTCCCCTTTTCGGAAAAAATATTATTTGCTTAGACGATGTAAGTTTAAAAAATATAAAAGAAAAATCTAAGAAGCAAAATTTTTTGACTTATGGCTTTAATCCAAAAGCAAATTTTATTCCTACAAATATTCAGTTTAGGGATATGAAAATTCATTTCGATTTAAAAGTGAATCTTGAAAAAAAAACTATTATTAAAAATATCGTGCTTAACCTTATGGGCAGACACAATGTTTTAAATGCTACAGCAGCAATTATAGTCGCACTTACATTAGAAATTTCAGTTAAAAAAATTAAAAAAACTTTAGAAAGTTTTTTAGGTGTCCAAAGAAGATTGACAAAAGTTTTTGAAAGCAAAAATAGAATAATTTTTGACGATTATGCTCACCATCCAACAGAAATTGTAGCTGTTTTGGATGCCTGCAGAAACAATTTTGGAGATAAAAAAATTGTTTCTATTTTTCAACCTCATAGATTTTCTAGAGTCGTGTCTTTGTATAAAGAATTTACTGCTTGTTTTTTAAAATCTGATCTTGTTATTCTATGCCCCGTTTACTCCGCAGGAGAAAAGGAAATTAAATTTGATCTTGAAAATTTTGCAAAAAAAATTTCTAAAAATTCAAGAACAGAAACAGTGATTGTTAAAAATGAGGAAAATCTTAATATTTTCCTAAATAAAAATTTTACCAATAATGAGATAGTTATTGCCATGGGAGCGGGAACTATTAGCCAATGGATAAGATCTATCTCTAAAAATTTAACTAATGACAAAATTAAAAAATAAAGAAGCAAATTCTAGACTCAAAGATCAAATTAAATCAAATTATTCATTAAATAAAAATTCTTGGTTTGGGATAGGTGGAGAGGCGTCATTTTTTTTTCAACCTCAAAATAGAGAAGATCTAAAGTCATTTTTAACAAATTTTAAATTTGAAAAATTTATTACTATAGGCTCTGGTTCTAATATTTTATTTAGAGATTCTGGTTTTCAGGGTGTTGTTATAAAGCTAGGAAAAGAATTTGCTAAAATAGAAGATTCTAGTTCATGCATTGTGGCTGGAGCAGCAGCTTTAAAAAGCAAAGTTTCCGAATTTGCAAAAACAAAAGGCTTTTCAGAATTTGAATTTTTATCTTCAATTCCTGGAACTGTAGGGGGCGGTGTTTTTATGAACGCTGGGTGCTTTGGCAGTGAAATGTCAGATATTATTGATCAGATAATCGTTATGAATTTACTTGGCAAAGAAAAAACTATTACACGAAAAGAAATAAAATTTAATTATCGAAAATCCGGTCTACCTAAAAATTATATAGTTTTAGATGTTCTTTTTCGTAAAACAAAAAATTTATCTCCTTTGACTATAGAAAAAAATATACAACTTATGAAAAATCAAAAAAAGGTAAACCAACCAAGCGGAATAAGAACGGGGGGTAGCACCTTCAAAAACCCAGCATCGTGCAAACTCAAAGCTTGGGAGTTGATTAAAAAATATGGATGTGACGAACTTTTTTTTGGTAATGCAAAATTTTCTGAGCACCATTGCAATTTCATAGATAACACAAATCTTGCATCATCAGAAGATATAGAGAAATTGATAAAAGAAACTCAAAAAAAAGTTCTTAAAAACAGCGGAATCAAACTAGAGTTAGAAATCAAGATTATATGAAGAATATAAAAAAAATCCTTTTGCTATC
>CAWUVR010000043.1:0-26659 GCA_963925905.1 uncultured Pelagibacteraceae bacterium | reverse complement strand
TAGAAAATATCCATTATTCTTCGAATACGAGCTTTCCGTTAATAAAAGTTTTTTCTACTTTGCCTTGAAGTTTTCTATTTTCTATTGCGGTGTTTTTAGATTTTGACAATATATTTTCTCTTTTAAAAACCCATGGTTTTTCTAAGTCGAAAATTGCTATATCCGCTTCACTGCCAATAGACAGAGTTCCATTTCTAATCCCTAGAATTTTAGCAGGATTAGAGGTTAGATTTTCAATTAATAAATTTAAATTACAACTTCCATTGTGAACCAGTTCAAGCGCTAATGGTAGCAAGGTCTCTATACCAGAAGCCCCAGTTGCAGCCTGTTGGAAAGTTAATCTTTTAGATTCTTCATCTTCAGGCTTGTGATCAGATACAATCACATCAATAAGACCATCTTTAACACCCTGGATTAAAGCTAGTCTATCTTCCTCCGATCTTAGTGGAGGAGAAAGTTTAAGAAATGTTCTAAAGTCTCCGATGTCATTATCGTTTAAAGAGAGATTGTTAATGGAAACTCCAACTGTAAATTTTAATCCTTTTACTTTCGCATCTTTTATGATCTCAAGCGATTTTTGGGAGGATATCAAGGCTATGTGGTACTTGGTTTGGTATTGCTCCAGTAATCGTAAGTCTCTTTCAATAATTAATTGCTCTGCAATGGCAGGAATGCTTTTGAGGCCTAGTTTAGTTGCTAGAAGACTATCGTTAACAACTCCATTTTCAGACAATTCATTATCCTGAGCGAATTGAATAATTAATATATCTTTATTTTTTCCGTAATTGAAAATTCTATCCATCACCTTGTTGCTTTGAACGCAGTTGAGACCATCGGTAAATCCCCATGCACCCCTTAACTTCAAGAGTCCAAATTCAGTCATATCTTTTCCTTCGGCATTTTTTGTTAGTGTTGCTAAGGGAAATATTTTGATAGCTGATTTGTCTCTAGACCTTCTTTTGACAAAATCCAAAGTGGAAACATTGTCTATAACCGGATTGGTATTGGGCATCGTGGCTACTGCCGTAACCCCACCAGATAGAGCTGCCTGACTTAAAGTTCTAAAATTTTCTTTATACTCAAATCCTGGTTCACCAACAAATACTCTCATATCAACAATGCCAGGTATAGTTATTTTATTTTTGCAGTCGTAGACAATAGCATCGGATGCATTGTCCTTAGTTACTTTTGAACCTACCGCCTGAATTCTTCCCTCTTCGTTAATTAAAACACCACCAATCTCATCAATGTTATTGCGAGGATCTACAATTCTAGTATTGATAATACATTGTTTTTTCATTGTTTGTTTTCCATTAAAATTTTAAGAACGGCCATTCTAACAGCAACACCCATCTCCACCTGCTGAACAATAATACTCCTGTTGATGTCATCTGCTAAGCTTGTATCAATTTCTATTCCTCTATTCATGGGACCGGGATGCATAATCAAAGCATCAGTTTTAGCATTTTTTATTTTTTTATAATCTAGACCGAAAAATTCATAATACTCTCTTGTTGAAGGCATAAGAGATCCTTCCATTCTTTCAGTCTGCATTCTTAGCATCATAATAATATCAGAGCCTTCCAAGCCTTTTTCCATATCTGTGAATGCCTTAACACCAAAAGACTCGATGTGTTTGGGCATTAAAGTTGAAGGGGCAACAACTCTTACTTCTGCGCCAAGCATATTTAGTAAATAAATGTTAGATCGAGCCACCCTGGAGTGCATGATGTCTCCGCATATAGTTACTCTCAAACCTTCAATTTTTCCTTTTTTCATTTTTATAGTCATGGCGTCTAATAATGCTTGGGTAGGGTGTTCACGCGTCCCATCCCCAGCATTGATCACTGCGCAATTAACCTTTTGAGATAATAAATTTGCAGCCCCTGAGTCTTGGTGTCGAATTACAAGAATATCTGGATGCATTGCATTCAGAGTCATGGCCGTATCAATTAACGTCTCTCCTTTTTTGATTGAGGAGTTAGCGACATTCATATTCATAACATCGGCGCCCAATCGTTTTCCAGCTAGCTCAAAAGAGCTTAAAGTTCTGGTTGAGTTTTCAAAAAATAAATTGATTTGGGTTTTGCCGTTTAAAATTTTTAGTTTTTTATTTTCCTGCCTGTTTAGCTCAACAAAAGCTAAAGATTCATCTAAAATCAAATTGACTTCAGGTATAGATAAATATTGGATTCCTAAAAGATGTTTGTGATTGAATTTAATAGCTTGCATTTGATTTGTTGCCATTAAAATCAGGTCTATAGGCTGATTTAGATGCTATGGCAAGTTATTTTTTCTGCAGATAATCTATAAATCCTTGAAGAATAAAAGCTGCTGAATTCTCATCTAATTTGTCTTTTTTTGATGAGCTATTTGAATCCAGGGCTTCCATGCCCCTAAATGCACCTTCACTTGAAAGTCTTTCATCCCATAAAGTTATAGGAAGATTTATGTGTTTGAGAATATTTTTTACAAAATCTTTAGTAGATTGTGAGCGCGGACCTTCAGTGCCATCCATATTAATTGGATGTCCAACAACAATTCCTTCTATGTCATTTTCTAAAATAATTTTACTAACTCCGTTAATTAGATCTTTAAGTTTTTTCATGTGAATAGTTTCGTAGGGAGTGGCAACCGTTCGTGCGGAATCGCAGATTGCTATTCCCACATTTCTTTTTCCCGGATCGATGCCAAGCAATCGCGAACTTTTACCAATTTGTTTTGCAAAAGCAGAATTCTCTAAAAGGTTGTAAGTTTCCATTAAAGTGTTAATTTAGCTTAATTTTTCACTAAGTCTAATGACAATTAATAAGGAAACAGTAAAGAAAATTTCTAAACTATCTAGGATAGCCTCAAATGAAGAGTTTGAGACTTCTATGATTAAGGATCTCAATTCCATTTTAAAATTTGTGGAGCAGTTAAATGAGCTGGACATCAAAAATATTGAACCCCTTTCTTCAGTCGTTGATCAAAAACTTTTCCAAAGAGAAGATGTGGTTAAAAAAACAAATGAAAAAGAAGATATTTTAAAAAATTCTCCCAACAAAAACAAAGATTACTTTGTCGTGCCAAAGGTAATTGAATAATCATGAGCGAAATCGCAAAGTTAACATTAGTTACTTTAACTAAAAAAATAAAATCTAGAGAAATTTCAGCTTTGGAAGCTACCAGTGCTTATGTAGATAGAATAAAAAAATCAAAAAAATTAAACACTTTTATTACCGAAACTTTAGATCAAGCGATTATCTCTGCTAAAAAAATTGACGATAACAATCTTAAAGAAGGAGATTTGGCAGGAGCCCCAATTGCTGTAAAGGATCTTTTTTGCACAAAGGATGTTCAAACAACTGCATCTAGTAGAATTTTAAAAGATTTTATTCCAACGTACGAATCTACAGTTACCTCTAAGCTTTGGGATAGCGGAGCTATTCTGTTGGGAAAATTAAATTGCGATGAATTCGCCATGGGCTCTTCCAATGAAACTAGTGCTTATGGAAATGTCATCAACCCTTATCAAAAAAATAATGAAAATTTAGTTCCGGGGGGTTCTTCCGGTGGCTGCTCTTCTGCTGTTGCTGCTTATTTAACATCTTCAACAGTTGGAACAGATACCGGAGGATCCATCAGGCAGCCAGCTGCCTTTACTGGAATTGTTGGCTTGAAACCAACTTATGGGAGATGTTCGCGCTGGGGAATAGTTGCTTTTGCCTCATCTTTAGATCAGGCAGGACCAATGACTAAGGATGTTGCTGACAGCGCATTGATGCTGGATGTTATTTCTGGTCATGATGAAAAAGATTCAACATCAGCAGACATTAAGAAGGGAAATTTTTTAAAAAATTTAAACAAAGATATTAAAGGCCTAAAAGTAGGGATACCCAAAGAATATATTGTAGACAGCATGCCAAAAGAAATTCAAACCCTTTGGGACAAGGGGATCGAATGGATGAGAGAATCTGGTGCGATTATTAAAAATATTTCTTTGCCCCATACCAAATACGCACTACCCACTTATTATATTATTGCACCAGCCGAAGCGTCTTCAAATTTGGCTAGGTATGACGGCGTTAAATATGGATTTAGAGCTAGCGGTAAGGATTTGATTGAAATGTATGAAAATACTAGATCTCAAGGCTTTGGAAATGAAGTTAAGCGAAGAATTATGATTGGTACATACGTTTTGTCATCTGGTTATTATGATGCTTATTATTTAAAAGCCCAGCAGGTTAGAAGATTAATTAAGAATGACTTTGATTCTGTTTTTAAAGAGGTCGATACAATCTTAACGCCAACAGCACCATCATCAGCATTTAAGATTGGCGATAAGACTGATGACCCTATTTCCATGTATTTGAATGATGTGTTTACAGTTCCTATCAACCTAGCTGGATTGCCTGCTATATCTATACCGGCAGGTTTCGATGAATTTGGATTGCCCCTAGGATTGCAACTTATTGGAAAATCCTTCGACGAACAAACAATTTTAAATGCCGCTTGCTCATTGGAAGAAAAAATTTCTTTCAAATCGCAAGTTAAAGATTGGTGGATGTAAATGATGGATAAAAAATTTGATTACTTCATAGAAGGCAAGACTGGACAATGGGAAGTTGTGATTGGTTTGGAAGTCCATGCGCAGGTTACATCTAATGCAAAGTTATTTTCTAGCTCTTCAACTAAATTTGGATCCGATCCCAATTCGCAAGTTAGTTTAGTTGATGCTGCAATGCCTGGAATGCTGCCAGTTATTAACAAGTATTGTGTAGAACAGGCAGTTAGAACAGGACTTGGCCTAAAAGCAAAAATTAATAATTTTTCTAAATTCGATAGAAAGAATTATTTTTATGCTGATCTTCCACAGGGCTATCAGATTTCTCAATTTAAATTTCCTATCGTTGGTGAAGGGGAGATTGTTTTAGACATGCCCTACGGGACAAAAGTAGTTGGCATTGAAAGATTGCATTTGGAGCAAGATGCTGGAAAAAGCCTACATGATCAGGACCCCCAAAATTCTTTTGTTGATCTGAATAGATCAGGAGTTGCTTTAATGGAGATAGTTGGAAAGCCAGATCTAAGATCCCCAGAAGAAGTTTCTCAATACGTTAAAAAACTAAGATCTATAATGAGGTATTTAAATACTTGCGACGGGAATATGGACGAGGGTTCTTTAAGAGCCGATGTTAATGTCTCAGTTCGAAAAGCAGGAACTACTGAACTAGGAACTAGATGTGAGATTAAAAATGTTAACTCCATTAAGTTTATGCAGCAAGCGATAGAGTACGAGGCGAAAAGACAGGTAGAAATTATCGAAGAGGGTGGAAAAATCGATCAAGAAACAAGACTTTTTGATACTAAAAAAATTGAAACCAGGACCATGAGAAGCAAAGAAGACGCTCATGACTATAGATATTTTCCAGATCCAGATTTACTACCTTTGATTTTAGATCAGGAATTTGTAAATAAAATTAAAGATTCCTTACCGGAATTGCCAGACGAAAAAAAAGCAAGACTAATGAACGACTTTGGCCTTTCAATTTACGATGCTAGCATTGTTATTTCGGATCAGGATATTTCAGAGTACTACGAAGAAGTGGCAAAAAATTCTGATTATAAGTTAGCTGCAAACTGGATGATTGTGGAACTTTTTGGTGTTTTAAACAAAGAAGGAAAAGAAATTAAAGATTCACCCGTTTCAGCAAAAAATTTATCTAAATTAATTAATCTAATTAAAGACAATACCATTTCAGGAAAAATTGCAAAAACAGTGTTTGAGGAGATGGTTAAAAATGATCAAGATCCGGACAAGATAGTTGAGGATAAGGGCTTGAAGCAACAATCGGATCCAAAAGAATTGGAAAAAATTATTGAAACAATTGTGAAGAACAATCAAGACAAAGTGGAGCAGTACAAGTCAGGGAAAGACAAGCTCTTTGGATTTTTTGTAGGGCAGGCAATGAAAGAGACTGAGGGCAAAGGAAACCCCAAATTAATTAACGATATTCTTAAAGAAAAACTAAAATAATCTGTGATTAAAGATCTTCATTTAGATAGTTATTTAGAAAAATATCTTAGAAAAAATATTACAGAAACTAACGCTCAAAAGGAGCTAAGAGAATTTTCTTTCCACACGCTGGGAAACGTTGCAAATATGCAAGTAACTCCAGAGCAGGCATCATTTTTAAATTTTTTAATTAAAATTGGAAATTATAGCAATGTTTTGGAGCTCGGAACTTTTATGGGCTATAGCACACTATCTATGGCACTAGCGTTAAATCCAGATGGAAAAATTATAACCATAGATAAGGACGCAAAAACAGCTGCTTATGCAATTGATTTTTGGAAAAAAGCAGGCGTGGAACAAAAAATAAAATTAATTAATGAGGATGCAAAAGCATCTTTAAACAAATTTATTAACGAAGGCTTGTTATTTGATTTTATTTTTATTGATGCAGACAAGTCTGGCTATAAAACTTACTTTGAAAGTTCTTTAAGTTTAATAACTGAAAATGGTTTAATCGTTTTTGATAATGTTCTTTGGAAAGACAAGGTGGCAAATCCTGAAATCACTGACGAAAAAACAGAGATAATTAGAGAGTTTAATAACTATCTAAAAAATGATAATAGAGTAGATACAACAATGATTTCCATAGGCGATGGAATGACTTTATGCAAAAAGAAAAAAAATACGACATAGTAAGTTTTTACAAGTTTATTATTTTAGAAGATTTGGGAAAATGCCAGCTTCTGTTAAAAAAATTTCTTATTGATAACAAATTAAAAGGAACAATAATTTTGTCACCTGAGGGTATCAATGGCACTGTTTCTGGAATCCAAGGCTTTGTAGATAAGTTTAACCAATTCATTTTTAGCCTGTTTTGCTTTTCTTCTTATGATTCTAGCAATACTTCTGTTGGAAATGAAATTCCCTTTGAACGACCAAAAGTAAAAATTAAAAAAGAGGTTGTGCCCATTGAAAAAAAAGTTTTGGAACGGCAAGGAAGACATATTCAGCCACAAGAGTGGAATGATTTTATACAAAAAGAAGATGTTTTTTTAATCGATATTAGGAAACCGTTCGAGCACGAGATTGGCTCATTTAAGGGAGCAACCAATCCAAAGGTTAATAATTTTAGAGAGTTTAAGGATTTTTTTTCAGATGATTTTATAAAAAAAAATAATAAAAAATTAGCAATGTTTTGTACTGGGGGGATTCGCTGTGAAAAAGCTTCTGAATACCTAAAGGAGAAAGGCGTTGACGAAGTTTATCAATTACAAGGAGGCATTCTTAATTACATCAATACTATTCCGGAAAAGGAAAGCTTATGGAATGGAGAATGCTATGTTTTTGACAAAAGAGTTTCTGTAATGCACAAATCTATTCTCGGCAATTACACCATGTGTTATGGATGTAGAATGCCTATTAACGCCAAAGATAAGCAGTCGGAAAAATACGAGCAGGGGATAAGTTGCCCACATTGTTTTGACGGACTTACACAAGACCAAAAAAAACGATTTGCAATGAGAGAATTTAACAAAAACAAGGAGAAAACAATATGAGCAATAAAATTCCAAATGTTAATTTTGTATTTAGGATTGACAGTAAATATGTTGAAAAAAATACGGATGATTTATTTTCGAATAAAAAAGTCGTCTTATTTGCTCTTCCAGGAGCATTTACACCAACCTGTTCGGACTACCATCTCCCAAGCTATGAAGACAAATATGATGAAATAAAAAAACATGGGATAGATGAAATTTATTGCCTTAGTATGAACGATCCCTTTGTCCAAAATATCTGGAAGAAAAATTTTAATATTAAAAAAGTCAATTTTATACCAGACGGCAATGGTGACTTCACTAAAGGCATGGACATGCTTACGGACAGATCAGAGGCTGGCATGGGTATGAGGTCTTTTAGATATTCCATGTATGTAAATAACAACGAAATAGTAAAGATTTTCAAAGATGAAAATGGAAAATTTGATGTTAGTGACGCTGGTACAATGATTAATTTTCTAAAATCGTTAAATGCATAAAAAAAAATCTGACAGACCTATAACCAAATCTTCAAATCCTGAGCCTAAAGATACCAATTCTACTAATTGGATTATTTGGGCTGCTTGGGCAGACCGCATTACTTTTGAAGAAATAAAAGAAAAATCTAACAAATCAGAATCGGAAGTTATTAAAATAATGAGATCGAATCTCAAACCACCGTCCTTTAAACTTTGGAGAAGACGTATTCATGAAAAGTCAATTAAACATAGAAAGTTATTTGAAAATTCTAGAAAAAATATTAGAAAATTTAATTTAAATAAAGAGCTTTAGTTTTTTGAATTATACAAAAGTTTTTCTATATTGTTTTCTACAGATTTTTTTGCCAATATAAATTTGTAAACATTTATATTTTCCATTACTCTTTGTACGTAATTTCTTGTTTCTTCAAATGGAATATGTTCGAGAAAATCTAGAGCGTCTATTTGTTTTTTTCTTGGGTCTCCATATTTTTTTATCCATTTGCTAACCCTGTGTGGACCAGCGTTGTATGCGGCAAGAGCCAAATAAATATTGTTATCAAAATTTTCATACAAATTAGAAAGATAAAATGAACCTAGCTGAAGATTGTAAAATTCATCATCAGTTAATTTTTCAACGCTATAACTCAAACCTGTTCTTTTGCTTAGTACTCGTCCAGTAGCCGGCATGATTTGCATTAATCCCCTGGCACCTACATAGCTATTTGCTGAAGCATCAAATTCACTCTCCTGTCTAATTAGAGCCAAAATATAAGCCTGGTTTAAAATTTCTTTACCAGCAACAATTTTCGGAGTTTCGATGACTGGATAGTTAAGTTCTAGTAGAGCAATTCCCTCATAAGAAGCCTGTTTTGCAATTTGTATTGAATAATCCAAACGATTTATTTTTTGCGATAATGTTCCAGCAAAAGTTCTTAATTCAAGAGGTGATTTTTCAGCTCCTAGGTGTTTTAAAAGATCTTTTGCTTGTGAGCTTTGTTTTAGTTCAAATAAAAGAATGACGGCTTTTGCCACTTCACTTTGTAAGAATTTTTCATACCTCTCTGAATTCAGAGAGTAATCATTCTTTATTTGAATGCTTTTTTTGCCGATCTTATTAGCTGCTAACTGACCATAAAAAGTTGCGTCGTAATTACTAGCTATTGAGTACCATTTGTCTGCTTCATTTTTGTTACTCATACGCTCATAAGATTTTGCAAGCCAGAAAGCACCTCTAGATCTGCTCACTGGATAGCTAACAGAATCATACATGATTTGAAAATGTTTGGCTGCCTCTACTGGTTTATTAAGAAAGCTTAACGCTAGCCAACCAGCATGCCACTCCGCATCCGACAGGTAGGCAGAATCCGTAATGCCATGATTTATAAATAATTCGTAGGCAGCTTGGTATTTTTTTTCATCTATTTTTTTTCTAGCAATAATTAGTTTTTCTTTCATCCATAACTCAGGTTTAACCAAGACGCTTGGGTCAGCACTATATGTTTCAATTATTTCTAAAGCAGAATCGTGTCTTCCTCTTTTTCTTCTCCATTTCATTCGGTCAAATTCTAAGCCAATATCTTTAGAAAATTTTGCAGGGACCCTGGATATTGCTTGGTCAACTCCATAAGATCTGGTCATTAAAGAAAAACGAGCATGATATAGTTCTTTGTACCCTTTGGGTAAGTAGGGTATTGTTCTGTTAAGCTCCCAGTATTCCTGCTCCCAAGCCATAAATTTAGCTCTCTCAATAAAGTCATCAGGTCCAATTATGTCTTTAAACTTTTTAGCTACATACTTAATCTCATTCTTGTCTAGAAAGGCATTTTTAAATCCTTCCTTGATCAAAGGAGTCCCTTTAGTTATTTGTCCTTTTATTAAATAGGCCTCACCCAACCTAAGCACACCATAACCGCTTGTGGGAGGAACATTTTTAAAAAAATTTATGACATCATTCGGAGAGGTGTCTTTGTAATCAATTTTATGTTCAGCTATGTACCTGAGCCTACCAATTCTAGGCCAGTCATTGTTTTCATTTATAAAATTAACGTAGTCATAAAAAGTAGCCTGATTATTAGAATCTTTTAAGTAAATCCACCTGATAGTTTTCATTAATATTTTATCCGAAGATTTTTTTGCAGTGTCAAAAGCAGCCTTCCAAGACCGTTGCTTCACGAAAGAAAAGGTTTTTTTAGCAATGGCAAAATCTTTCTCGTTTAGCACAGTGGAGCCTTGAGCGGAGTTAACTCCAAGTAGCAGAGGTTTTTTTTGAGGAATAATTTGATCTACAGTTATTATTTCTTCTTCCTTGGAAATTTTACTATCGGTGTTTGCTTTATTTTTTACTTGTTCTTTCGGTAAAATATTTTCTTTCTTAATTTCGGTAGCTAAATTTTTTTTAATAACTTCCTTTTTTATAGCAGGAGCCTTTAAAACCTCTTTCTTTTTTATATCAATTGTTTGTGGTTTTTTTTTAATTTCAGCTTGATTGGGTAGATCTGTTTTTTCTAAATTCGCAAAGTTAGCAGGCTTATCTTTTGGAGAAATTAATTTTGCATACGCTCCTTGCGCTGAAAGCAAAAAAAGTATCGAGACTACTAATAATTTTTGGATTTGCTTCATTAATATAGGGTTATTAATTATTTTTTTTATGTTATATCTCAGCTTAATTACACAATAAGTTATTATGTTTAAAGGATCTATTACAGCTTTAGTCACGCCATTTAAAAACGGTGAATTAGATGTTAAAAGCTTTGAAAATTTCATAGAATTTCAAATTTCCAATGGAACTTCAGGCCTAGTGCCAGGAGGAACCACGGGAGAATCTCCAACATTGGATTATACAGAGCATAAAAAAATTATTGATATTGCAGTTCGTGTGTCAAATGGAAGAGTTCCAATTATCGCTGGAACTGGATCGAACTCAACTAAGGAAGCAATAGAACTAACAAAGTATGCTGAAAAAGCAAAAGTAGACGCGGCTCTAGTCGTAACGCCATATTACAACAAGCCAACTCAGGAAGGGCTTTATCAGCATTACAAAGCCATAAATGACAGCTGCGGAATACCAATAATTATTTACAACATTCCAGGAAGGTGCGTGGTTGATATGAGCGTGGATACCATGACCAGACTATTTGAGCTTAAAAATATCATTGGAGTTAAAGATGCAACTGGAGATTTGGATAGAGTTGATGCGCAGTTAAAAGCAATGGGAAAAAATTTTTTAATGCTTACGGGAAATGATGAAAATGCACACGAGTTTAATGCAAGAGGAGGATCTGGCTGCATATCTGTTTCGTCAAATGTTGCACCAAAACTATGCTCTGATTTTCAAAATCTCTCTCTTGGTGGAAAAGACCAGGACGCAAAAAATCTTTTTAATAAATTATTAGATCTGCACAATATAATGTTTGTAGAGAGCAATCCAGTTCCAGCAAAATACTCATTGAGCTTGTTAAATCTAATGAGCGAAGAGGTTAGGCTGCCACTGGTTAAAGCCACGGATGATTCAAAGCTAAAAATTAGAAAAGTTTTAGAACAATTGTCTATTGTTTAAATGAACGCAAAAAATAAATCTGTCGACAACATCGTTTGTCAAAACAGAAAAGCAAGTTTCAATTATTTTTTTGAAGAAATTTTTGAGTCTGGTATTGAGTTATTGGGTCCAGAAGTTAAATCCTTGAGACTTGGTAAAGCTAATATCGCAGAATCTTATGCGGTCGATCAAGAAGGTGAGATTTTTTTATTCAATTCTTACATACCTCAATACTCTCAGTCGAGTTACAACAATCATGATCCAAAAAGATTAAGAAAGCTTTTATTAAAAAAAAAAGAAATTGATAAGCTCATAGGCAGAGTTAATAGAGACGGATACAGCATTGTTCCTTTGAAAATTTATTTTAACAAAAAAGGTATTGCTAAAATTCAAATTGCACTCGGAAAAGGAAAAAAAAATCACGATAAAAGAGAGACTAAAAAAAATAGAGATTGGGATAGAGAAAAATCAAGAATCTTTAGAAAGACAAGCTAGAATTTAAAATGATTTATTTGTCGTTTGGGTCAAATCTTGAATCTGTACACGGCAGCTCTATATTTGTTATAAAAAAGTCATACTCAGAACTTTCCAAACACGGTGTTAAAATTATAAAAAAATCTTCTTTTTACAAAAGCAAAGCTTACCCAAATCCTAAGGACCCAGAATTCACAAACTCAGTCGCTCTAGTAAGTACACTCGCAAACCCGAGGAAATTGTTAAAAATTATTTTAACAATAGAAAAAAAATTTGGACGCAAGCGTTTGAAAAAAAATGACCCTAGAACTTTAGATATAGATATTATTGATTATTGTTCTAGAAATATTGAATTTTCTAATGATGCTACAAATCTAAAGTTACCACATATTAGCATTGAGAATAGACTTTTTGTTTTAATGCCACTTTCTGAAATAAACTCAGCTTGGAAAAATCCAAGATCTGGAAAGCACATATCTCAATTGATAGCCAAAATCAGTAAACTTAAAGACAATAAGATTACTAAGTTATAATTTTTTGATATAGTTTTTTTTATGCTCAATCAAGAACAGCTTATTAACAAAATAAAAGGCTACAATAATTTTGCTGACGTTGAAAAACTCAAAGAAGCATACATGTTTGCTGAAAAAGTACATGCAGAGCAAAAAAGAGATTCTGGAGACCCTTACATAAGCCATCCAATTGCAGTGGCAAATATTTTAGCAGAATTAAAATTGGACGGACCAACCATAACAACGGCTTTGCTGCACGATACCATCGAAGACACTAGTGCTACCTTAGAAGATGTTAAAAAAAAATTTGGTGTCGAAATAGCTGACTTAGTGGAGGGTGTTACTAAGCTATCAAGGCTAGAAAGCAAAAATAAAGAATTTACTGTAGCTGAAAATTTTAGAAAATTAATCTTAGCAACATCAAAAGATATTCGAGTTTTAATTGTGAAATTAGCCGATCGTTTGCACAATATGAGAACCATTGAATCTATAACTTCAAAAGAAAGAAGGGATAGAATAGCTAAAGAAACTATGGAAATTTACGCGCCATTGGCTGAGCGCATGGGTATGCACAACATTCGAGATGAACTAGAAGATTTGTCATTTAAAGTTTTAAATTTTGAGGCAAGAAAATTAATTGTTGATAGGCTTGAAAGCATTTATCCAAATACACAAAAACTCTTTTCAGATATTTCCGGACAGTTGAAAACAATACTGGTAGAAAACAATATAAATCCTATTATTGCAGGCAGGGAAAAATCTTGCTTTTCAATATGGAAAAAAATTCAGACGAAGAAAATTTCTTTAGAGCAAATTACTGACATTATAGGCTTTAGAATAATTTTAGATAACGCAAGTGATTGTTATAAGGCATTGGGAATTTTTCATCAAAAATGGAAAATGGTTCCAGGTAGGTTCAAGGATTATATATCCACACCTAAATCTAATCACTATTCCTCTTTGCACACTACCGTCATAGGTCCCTTTAATCAAAGAATAGAGATTCAAATTCGAACAAAACAAATGCATGATTTTGCAGAACGAGGTATTGCCTCGCATTGGAGCTATAAAGACAATGAGCGTGTAAGCGAGAATTCGATTCATACTTATACTTGGCTACAGGACCTTGTGGAGCTCCTTGAGAGCGGTGAGAACCCCGAGCACTATTTTGAATATACAAAGTTGCAGCTTTTTCAAGATCAGGTTTTTTGCTTTACCCCGAAAGGAGCTGTAATTAGATTGCCATTGAATGCAACAGCAATTGACTTTGCATACTCAGTTCATTCCGATGTCGGTGACACCTGCATAGGAGTAAAAATCAATGGTAAGGAACTGCCTTTGCAAACGCAACTGATTAATGGAGATCAGGTTGAAATTATAACTTCTGTAAAAAAATCTCCATCTCTTCATTGGCTGTCTTTTTCTAAGACTGGAAAAGCAAGGGCTGCTATAAGAAAATACTGGCATGACAAGATGCCTGCAAATAAAGAGAAAAAAATACACAAATCTAGCATATGGGTTTTGTTAAGTCATCAAGCGGGAACATTAGGAGAAATCTGTAGCTTAATAGGATTAAATAAATGCAACATTGTTAATGTTGAACTAGTCGACAAGAAAGAGGATTTTTTGAGCTTTATATTTGATGTTGAGATTAGTAATTTAAAAGATTTTACAAATTTGATTTCCCAACTAAAAGCAAGATCATTAAATTTTAAAATTATAAGAAACAGAAAGATAGACAAAGATGTTAACTGAAAATGAAACTATAGATCTTTTGAAAGAAACTGGAGCCTTGTTAGAGGGGCATTTCATTCTATCCTCAGGATTAAGAAGTGAAAAATACGTTCAATGTGCAAAGCTATTAATGCATCCCTTAAAAGCAGAGAGAGTTTGCAAATCCTTGGCAGAAAAAATAAAAAATTCCAACATAAGTTTTGAAGCAATAGTTTCTCCAGCAATTGGCGGTATCTTGGCTGGCTATGAAGTTGCTAGACATGCGAATGTTCCAAGCATTTTTACAGAAAGAGTAGATGGAAAATTCACGCTTAAAAGAGGCTTTGATCTAAACAAGCTTAAAAAAGTCTTGATAGTGGAAGATGTTATTACAACTGGAAAATCTAGCTTGGAGTGTGCTCGAGCTATCGAGGAGTTTGGCGGTTCAGTTTCTGGATTTGCTTGCATTATTGATCGTTCTTCAGGAAAATCTCTTATTGAAGGCAAGATCATCTCTCAAATTTCGTTCGATATACCAACTTTTTCAGCTGACAATCTTCCTGAGTATTTAAAAAATGTTAAAGCAGTAAAACCTGGCAGTAGGAAGTAGTTTAATGGCATCCAAGTATAGACTCGGTATTAACATTGATCATGTTGCAACTCTCAGAAATGCCAGGGGTGGTGTTTTTCCATCCGTCAACAGAGCTGCATTAGAGGTTATTAAGTCAGGAGCGGATTCTATCACTGTCCACCTAAGAGAAGATCAGCGACATATAAAAACTGCCGACGTAATAAGTCTTAAAAAAGTTTTGAAAAAACCACTGAATCTAGAAATGGCATTAACAGAAAAAATGGTTTCTTTTGCAATTAAAATCAAACCTAAATTTGTATGCTTGGTCCCAGAGAAAAGAAAAGAGCTTACAACAGAAGGGGGGCTAAACTTGCTCCATAATTATAGTTTTTTAAAAAAAACAATTAAAAAATTACAATCTAAAAATATTCTAGTTTCCCTTTTCATTGATCCTAAAATTAAAACTGCCCAACAAGCCTACAAGTTAAATGCCAACAATATTGAAATTCATACAGGAGCTTTTTGTAATTACATTGAAGAAAAAAAAATGCTCAAGGCAAAAAAAGAATTTAACAAAATACAATCAGTTGCAAAATTTGCATCTAAAAAAAATATGGGCGTCCATTGTGGCCATGGATTAAATTACATCACTACCAAAAAAATAAAAAAAATATTAGAAATTACAGAATATAATATTGGTCATTTTGTTATTTCTGAATCAATTTTTAATAGCTTAAGCAAGACTGTTAAACAATTCTTAAAAATTATAAAAAAATAAAATGAACATTATTGGTGTCGGAACAGATATTGTAAATATTAAAAGAATAGAAAAAATTATAAAGAAAGATGAAAAACTGTTTTTAAAAAAAGTGTTTACCAGCAAAGAGATAAAGATTATCAATCAATTCAAGCTAAACAAGGCCTCTAAAATTGCAATGAGATTTGCTGCAAAAGAAGCTTTTTCGAAGGCTCTTGGCACAGGTATAGGTAAAAACCTTTCCTTTTTAGATTTTGAAGTGTTAAATCAAGAATCTGGAAAGCCTTATTTTCTTACAATTCAAAACAAGCTAAAAAAAATGAAATTCTATTTGAGCATCTCCGATGACTATCCGTGGGCTGTTGCCTTTGTGATTGCGAGCAAATAGCTTTATGATTAAAATAAAAATTATAGAAAATATAAAAACAGTTTTAATTGCATTGTTTCTTGCTGTTATTATTAGATCTATTTTATTGCAACCATTTTATATTCCTTCATCATCAATGGAACGAACCCTGTTAGTTGGTGACAGACTGTTTGTGACAAAATTTTCCTATGGTTACAGCAGGCATTCTTTCCCATTTAGTATCAGGATTATTTCAAATAGAATTTTTTTTTCAGAACCACAACGTGGTGACATAATTGTTTTCAAAACACCTTCCGACAATAGAACGGACTACATCAAAAGATTGATAGGCATACCCGGTGACACCGTTCAGTTAATAAATGGTGAGTTATTTTTAAACAACAAAAAGATAAAAAAAGATTTTGTAAAAAAGACAACTGTTTTTTGTGGAGAGCAACAATTTGATGTTAATGAATTTTCAGAGCAGATTAGCGAATCTAGGAAATATAATATTTTTTACGCTACTGAAAATTCAATGAAAAATACAGATCTATACAAAATACCCAAAGAACATTATTTTTTTATGGGAGACAACAGGGATTGCTCCAAAGATAGTCGATTTTTGACAAGCGTTGGATACGTGCATAAAAATAATTTAGTGGGAAAAGCTCAGTTTTTATTCTTTTCTAACAATTCAAAAATAGGAGATATGTTCACTTTTTGGAAATGGCACAAATCAATTAGATTTAATAGAATTTTTAAAAAACTTATTTAATGAATCAAAGCATTTTAAGCAAAGTTGAAAAAATACTAGGTATTAAGTTTAAAAATATAAACCTTTTGGAAAAAGCACTTACGCACAAAAGTATCTCCAAACTATCAGAATCTAATAACGAAAGATTAGAATTTATTGGAGATCGTGTTTTGGGATTGGTGATAGCAACCGAGCTGTCTCGCTTGTATCCTTCAGACGTCGAAGGTGTTTTGGATAAAAAACTAGCAGCTTTGGTTAATAAAAAAGTTTGCACACAAGTTGTGGAGAACTTGAAGTTAGGAAAGTACATTTTGCTAAGCGGATCACAAAAAAAAAATAAAATAGGCCATGGAAAGATTTTTGGAGATTTGTGTGAAAGTCTTATTGGTGCATTTTATTTAGATCAGGGTTTTGAAGAAGTAAATAAATTTGTATTAAAACTATGGAAGGATAACCTCAAAAGATCTGTTAATATTGAGATAGATCCAAAAACAAGACTTCAAGAACACTCTTTAAAAAAGTACAAAGAGCTACCAGTATATAAGAACCTTTCAAACGAAGGACCTTCGCATAAGCCTGTGTTTAAAGTTTCTGTAAAAATAGCTAATAGCAAATCATTTTTGGGAGAGGGCGCATCTAAAAAAAGAGCCGAACAATCAGCTGCAGAAAAGCTTTTAAACTTTATAGGTGAGGCATGATTAAAAAGTGTGGTTATGTTGCAATATCTGGGCCGACCAATTCCGGCAAATCCACCCTATTAAATGCAATTTTTGAAAAAAAGGTATCGATTGTTTCTCATAAGGTTCAAACAACATTAAAATCTCTAGATGCTGTTAAAAATTACAAAGATACTCAGATAGTATTTATTGACACTCCTGGTTTCTACCAAAAAAAAAATGACGCTAATTATTTTAAAGATGTTTTATCAAGTATAGATCGCTCAGATTTGTTGTTAATCATTTTAGATATAACTTCAAAGTTTCATTATTTAGACCAAATAGAAAAAATTATTGAAAATTATAAAAAAGAAAAATTTTTAATTATTAATAAAATCGATCTTGTGGATAATGACTATATTTTAGAAAAAATTTCTGAGATTAAATATATAGAATCTTTTAATGCAATTTTTTATTTGTCGGCTCTAAAGAAAAAAAATATCACCAAGCTTTTGGATAAAGTCTCAAGTGCTTTGCCAGAGAAAGAGTGGATTTATAAAAAAAATAATACCACCAATATATCTAAAGAAATCTTTTTAGCAGAAATCACAAGAGAAGGTATTTTGAAGTATTTAAATCAAGAAATTCCATATCAAGTATCAATTGTTACAGATAAAATTGTCAAAGGTGCAAATTATACCATTCATCAAAAAATTATCGCAACAACACTGAGTCATAAAAAAATTATTTTAGGGAAAGATGGTCGTTCTATTAAGGCGATAGGGTCGTATGCGAGAAGCGAAATGGAGAAGGTTCTGAAATGTAAGTGCAATCTTTTCTTAAAAGTTCTATTAAAAAAAAGATAATGATCTGGCAAGATACGGGCTATTTGCTAAAAATTAATAACTATTCAGAAAATTCTTCAGTAGCAACTTTTATTACGAATAGACACGGATTGCATAACGGAATTGTTTATGGTGCTACCTCCAAGAAAAAAAAAAATTACCTACAGGTCGGAAATAAATTTTTCATTAACTGGAAGTCAAAATCCGAAGATGCAATTGGCTATTACAATCTTGAACTGAAAGATGCAATAACAGCAAAATTTTTTGACCAATCAAACAAATTAAGTCTTATTCAGTCGTTAGCCGAACTTTGTTGCAAGTTATTAGCAGAACGACATGATTATTTTGAACTATACAATCATTCTAATTTTTTTTTAGAGAATCTTTCTGAAAAAAATTCTTTAAAAATGTATATTCAATGGGAACAAGAATTGTTAAAATCTATTGGCTTTGAGATAAATCCTGATAATAAAAATTTTAATTTTTATAAAAATAATTCATCTGAGTGGATTTTTGAGATTGATACCAAAAAATTTACTTACCCAAATTTTTTAATTGACAGCTCAAGTGATTATGACAATACAGATCTTTACAGGGGTTTGGTTGTTAATAAATTTATTTTAAAAAAGTTTATTTTTGAACCTAATAGAATACGTTTTCCTGAGGTAAGAGAAAGAATTGAAAAAAAA
This sequence comes from uncultured Pelagibacteraceae bacterium, assembly GCA_963925905.1. GTDB lineage: Bacteria > Pseudomonadota > Alphaproteobacteria > Pelagibacterales > Pelagibacteraceae > IMCC9063. Next base: position 7,792 of record CAWUVR010000043.1, on the reverse strand, counting down.
GCAAATGAAAATAACTAATATCACTGAAGACCAATTGAGGAATCAATTTGCTAAGAAATATTTAGCCTATGCACTATCCACAATAACCCAAAGAGCTTTGCCGGATGTTAGAGATGGTCTTAAGCCTGTCCACAGAAGGTTAATTTACGCAATGTATCTGCTAGATTTAAGTCCAAAGTCTAGTTTCAAAAAATCAGCAAGAGTAGTGGGTGATGTAATAGGTAAATTTCACCCTCACGGAGACCAGTCCGTTTACGATGCCTTGGTGCGCCTAGCCCAGGATTTTTCTACAAAATATACCCTGATTAATGGCCAAGGTAACTTTGGTAATATCGACGGCGATAACGCAGCAGCTATGCGATATACAGAAACAAAGCTTACACTGGTATCTGAATTCTTATTGAAAGACATAGATTCCGATACTGTCGATTTTAGAAAAACATATGACGGTGAATTAAGCGAACCCACAGTTCTTCCGTCGGCTTTTCCTAATTTGTTAGCGAATGGCTCATCTGGAATTGCTGTTGGTATGGCCACAAATATACCGCCACACAATCTGGAAGAGATCTGCTTGGCGCTTAAATATTTGAATAATCATAAAGATTGTTCAATTAAAGATTTATTAAAAATAATAAAGGGCCCAGATTTCCCAACCGGCGGCATATTAAATCTTGATAAAAATGAAATTGTAAAAGCTTACACAACGGGAAGAGGTTTTTTTGAATTAAGAGCAAAATATAAAATTGAAGACCTTGGAAAAGGTCAGTACCAAATATCAATTAATCAAATCCCTTATCAGGTTAACAAATCAAAATTAATTGAAAAAATTGCAGACTTAATAATAAATAAAAAAAACAAACTCATAGATAATGTAATCGATGAATCGGACGAGAACATCAGGATTGTTATCAGGCCAAAGAATAGAAATATTGATCCTGTAATTTTAATGAACAGTCTCTATCAGCAAACAGAGCTAGAAGTAAAATTCTTCCTTAACATGAATGTTCTTAATCATAAATTGGAACCAAAAGTCATGACAATAAAAGAAGTTTTATCGAATTTTCTAAAACATCGTTATGTAATTCTGGGTAGAAAATCTAGATTTGCTTTAAACAAAATCAATCTAAGACTGGAAATTCTAAAAGGATTTTTGATTGTGTTTAAGCATTTAAATAACATTATTAAAATAATTAGAAATTCTAATAACCCTAAAAACGAATTAATAAAAAAGTACAGATTTACAGAGAATCAAGTCAATGCAATCCTGGACATGAAACTGCGTGGTTTAAGAAAAATTGAAGAAAAGGAAATAGAAGATGAAAATAGCAAACTGCTCAATAGTAAAAAGTTTTTAACAAAATTACTTGGATCGAAATTGCTTCAGAAAAAAGAAATAGATAAAGAAATAGAGGAGGTTATCTTCCATTTTGGAGAACAATCAACTTATGGTCCTAGAAAAACACAAATTGAAAAATTTAATAAAATTAATACAGAGGAGTTAAATGAAGAGCTGAAATCTACAGACCCTATATCTGTTACGATCTCAAGGAACGGATTCTTAAAATCTAGAATTGGTTACTTATTATGCAAAACTGATAAAGATTTTGCTGAAAATGAATATATAATTGCCAATGGAAAAAAATCGGAAAAATTCATATTTCTTTCTTCTTTCGGCAAGTCTTATACGCTTGAAGGTGAGAACTTCATTTTTGGATCACAAAAAGGAAAGCCTTTTTCTTCTTATTTCTCGTTAACCGACAATGAGCAAATAATCGACGTTTTTTTATATAAAGAAAATGAAAAAATTTTATTATGTTCAAATAATGGATTTGGTTTTTTTATAAATTCTAATAATTTAGTTTCAAATAAAAAAAGTGGAAAAAAAGTTTTCAAAACTAAGAAAAATGATTTTTTGCATTCAGCAACAAAATATGAGGAAGGTAAAAGTAATTTATTAGTACTGTTGAAGAGTCAAAAAGAAGCAAGAGCTTTAATATTTGATATTAAGGAAATACCAGAGCAGGAAAAAGGAACGGGAATTATTTTATTTAAATCAAAAGGTTCGTCACTATTGGCCATGACTTTAATTAGTAAAAAATTAGAAGTATCTGACAATTATTCAAATAGCATTATGGTCAAATTGAATTTAAAAAAATTCATATCCTCAAGGGCTAAAGCAGGAAAAATTATCAAGCTAGATAGCTCATTTTCAAGTATATTCAGAGGTTTCGATAACAACTATAAACTACTCTATTAATGGAAAGAAAAACAAGAAGTTTATTAAAGACTCTTAGTTGGAGATTTTTAGCATCTATAGACACCTTTTTGATAGCATGGTTTATTAGCGGTAGCCTAACTACGAGCTCCTGGATTGCTGGCATTGAAGTTTTTACAAAACTATTTTTGTATTATTTTCATGAAAGATTGTGGAATATTATCTCTTGGGGCAAAAAAGGCTAGTATTCATGAACACACTTCAATTAAGAAATTGCCTTGCCTTGTTTACAACGGGAATAACTTCCATTGTTTCAGAAAACAATTCTAAATTTACGGGCATTACTGTAAATTCTTTTTCTTCAGTTTCGTTAAATCCAGCTCTAGTCATGTGGTGCATTGACAAAAAATCCTCCTCTTTAAAATTTTTTGTAAGAAAAAAATACAAATATACAATTATTTTTTTATCAAATAAGCAAAAAAATATATCCAATCAACTTGCTAGCGCTAACAACCAATTCGACAAAAAATTCTACAATTCAATTATTTCTAATTCTTTAGGATATTTAACGTGCAGCTTGCACAAAAAAATTAGTGCTGGAGATCATTATCTTGTTTTGCACAAGGTTCTTAAGTGTAAAATCTTATCTAAAAAAAAACCATTAGTTTTTTTTAATAGAAAATATAATAGTTAATTCTTAGCAAGTTTTTCAGCAATCTCGTTAGCAAAATAAGTAATGACAGCACTGGCTCCAGCCCTTTTAAAAGAAATCATCATTTCATAGATAACATTCTCAGAAAGTATTTTGTTTTTAATTGCATTCTTAACCATCGAGTATTCCCCAGAAACATTGTAAGCAATAACGGGCATGTTAAAATTTTGTTTTGCTAATGAAATTATATCCAAGTAGGCAAGGGCAGGTTTTATCATGATCATGTCAGCGCCCTCATTAATATCAAGATTAATTTCTCTTAGCGATTCTTTGGAATTGTGGAAATCCATTTGATAGTTTTTCTTATCGCTTGTTAATTTTGCACCACTACCAATAGCACTTCTAAAAGGACCGTAAAAATTAGAAGCGTATTTTGCTGCATAAGATAAGAGTTGAGTATTTTTAAAATTATTTTTCTCTAAAGATTTTCTAATTTCACCTATTCTTCCGTCCATCATGTCAGATGGAGCAAGAATATCACAGCCAGCCTCAGCTTGAATTAAGGATTGCTCTATAAGAATTTTTATTGTTTCATCATTATCAACTACATTGCCATTCAATACACCATCGTGACCATGTGAAGTGTAAGGATCAAGAGCAACGTCGCATATAACACCAATCTCATTACCAAAATTTTTTTTAATTTCTCTAACAGCATTACAAATGAGATTATTTTTATTTAGTGCCTCACTTCCTTTCTCATTTTTTTTACTGTTATCGATTTCTGGAAATAGAGCTATGGCAGGTATTTTGTTTTTAATCGCTTGCTTGACTACCTTCTCCAATGTGTCGACACTATATTTGTAGACATCAGGCATAGACTTGATTTCATCAATTACTTTTTTTCCATCTTTTATAAAAATAGGTAGAATTAAATCTGAGCTTGAAATGCTTGATTCTTGCACCACTCTTCTTGACCAATCATGGATTCTAGTTCTTCTTAGTCTTGTAAATGGAAACATGTTTTGATTAATTTTAATTTTTTCTAGTGATGTTTTAGTTTTAATGCCACCATTAATACATACCAAATATTGTAGTTTAAATATCTTTCTTGTATATATGTAGCACTCAATGAAGCTAAAACACAATTTTCTAATAAAAAACATAGTAATTGCATCTGACCATGCTGGATTTTCCTTAAAGGAAAGCATTAAAAAAGAACTCAAAAAGAGAAATTTTAAAATACTAGATTTGGGAACCAAGAATGAAAACAAATCTGTCGACTACCCCATATATGCAAAAAAATTAGCTAAAAAAATTAACTCTAAAATCTATGGAATCTTAGTTTGCGGATCAGGCATTGGAATGTCCATTGCTTCTAATAGATTTAAAAATGTGAGATCTGCCTTAGCAAACTCTATCAATGCATCAAAGCTTTCAAGGCAGCATAATAATGCCAATGTTATTTGCTTAGGTTCTAGAGTGACCAGTAAAAAAATAGCAACTCAATGTGTACTGTCTTTTTTAAGCACGGAATTTGAAGGTGGTAGACATTCAAGAAGAGTCAAGTTACTAAATTAAATATGTCAAAAGAAAATATTATAATAAATAACTTTTTTAAAAAAACTTTAAAAGAATCTGATCCAGATCTGCATATCTCAATTGCAAAAGAGCTTGATAGGCAAAAAAATCATCTTGAACTTATAGCTTCAGAAAATATTGTGTCACAAGCTGTTCTTGATGCGCAAGGTTCTGTTTTGACAAATAAGTACGCTGAAGGCTACCCTGGAAAAAGATATTATGGTGGCTGCGAGTTCGTGGATATTGCAGAAAATTTGGCGATAGAAAGAGTTACAAAATTGTTCAATGTTAAGTTTGCAAATGTGCAGCCTCATTCAGGAGCCCAAGCTAATGGCGCTGTTTTTTTAGCCCTATTAAACCCGGGGGATACAATTTTAGGAATGGGAATTGATCAAGGAGGTCACCTAACGCATGGAGCTCCTCCCGCTCAATCAGGAAAGTGGTTTAACGCAATAGCTTACGGAGTAGATAAGGTTACTGGTTTAATCGACTATGATTCAGTTTTGTCATTAGCTAAAAAAAATAATCCTAAATTAATTATCGCTGGAGGCAGCGCGTATTCCAGAGTTATAGATTTTAAAAAATTCAGAGACATTGCCGACGAAGTGGGAGCAAAGTTGCTAGTAGACATGGCCCATTTTTCAGGGCTTGTTGCTGGGCAGGTGTATCCAAATCCATGCAATCACGCTCATGTAGTAACCTCAACTACTCATAAAGTTTTGAGAGGACCTCGTGGGGGCATTATACTTACTAATGACGAAGAGCTTGCAAAAAAATTTAACTCCGCAGTATTTCCTGGCTTGCAAGGAGGACCTTTGATGCATGTTGTTGCTGCAAAAGCAGTTTGTTTTAAAGAAGCACTTACAGAAGATTTTAAAGTATATGCAAAAAATGTTGTTGCTAACGCTAAGATTTTATCTGAAACATTAAAAAATTGTGGAATTGAAATTTTTTCTGGTGGAACAGATACACATCTTGTTTTGTTAGATCTTCGCCCTTTTGGGTTAACAGGTAAGGAGGCAGAGATCTCTCTTGGAAAAGCCAATCTAACTTGCAATAAGAATGGAATACCTTACGACGAACAAAAACCATGGATAACCTCAGGAATAAGACTGGGGACACCAGCTTGTACGACAAGGGGACTGGGGTCTACAGAATTTAAGCTGATTGGCGAATATATTAACGAAGTATTAATCGGGCTTAAAAAAAACAAAGAAGACAACAGTGCTATAGAAAAAAAGGTTCAGGAAAAAGTTAAGGCCCTTTGTTCCAAATTTCCAATTTATTAATATTTATGATCTGCCCATTTTGCAAAGACAAAGATACTTCAGTAATAGATTCCAGAGCTACGGAAGACGGAAGTGCCATTAGAAGAAGAAGATTGAGTAGTTGTTGCAATCAAAGATTTACCACTTTTGAAAGAGTCCAGTTTAGAGAAATTACAGTTATAAAAAAGAATGGAAGAAAATCTCCTTTTGATAGAGATAAACTAACAAGGTCGGTCATGATCTCTTTAAGGAAGAGGCCAGTCGACTCGGATACCATAGAAAAATTTGTTTCTAAAATTTATAGAAATCTTGAAGATCTTGGTCAAAATGAGGTTATGTCCACAACCATAGGAAAATTTGTCATGGACGGACTTAAAGAAATAGACCCGGTGGCTTATGTGAGGTTTGCATCTGTTTATACAAATTTTAAAGAAGTTAAAGATTTCGAAGAATTTGTGGACAAAATCAATGTCCCAAAAATTAAATAATTTTCATAGAAAGTATTTTTCAGAATTGGCAGTTAGCCTTGCTAAGATAAATATGTACATTACTGGAGAAAACCCTTCAGTGGGATGTGTGGTTACAAATTTTAGTAATGAAATTATGTCGACTGGCTGCACTTCTATAAAAGGAAGACCTCATGCAGAATACAATGCTTTAGTTAAGCTAGATAACAAAAGCGAAAAACGATTATTTGTCACTTTAGAACCATGCAATCATTTTGGAAAGGCACCACCTTGCACCAGCATTATTAAAAAAAAGAATGTTAAAGAAGTTTATTGTTCTAACGTAGACCATAACCCAATTGTTAAAAACAAAGGATTTAATTTTTTAAAGAAGAATAAAATTTTAGTTGTTAGAAAAAAAATAACTAATCAAAAATTGAACAACAAGTATACCTATTCGGTCACAACAAAAAAGCCATATGTTACCGGAAAACTAGCGTTAACTAAAAATTTTTCTACTATATGGAAAAGTAAAAAATATTTCACTAACAGCGATTCCTTGAAATTTTCCCATTTATTAAGATACACGAATGATTCTATACTGGTCGGAAAGAATACTTTCTTAAAAGATTTTCCGAAATTAAATTGTAGATTGCCAGGACTTTTTCAATTTACTCCGAAAATTTTTATCATAAATGGCAATTTAACCATCAAGCAAAAACACCTCCGCCTGTACACAAAAAAAACAACCATTTTTCATAGCTGTGAAGACACAAAGAAAATTTCTAAATATAAAAAATGTTTTCATCTTGAAAAAATAAAAACAACCAACGGCACAATTTCACCTAATGAAATTTTAAGCAGAATTTATTCGCTTGGATCTAGGAGATTGTTGGTAGAAGGAGGTCTCAAAACTCTGAAATTATTCAAAAAGAGTAATTTAGTTAATAAATATTTGCTTATAAGGTCGAATTTAAACGCCCCAAAAGTCCTTTCTTCAGCGAAATCTCTAATTTGGTCTTTGTGCGCTAACAATCTATCTAGATCTAAAGTAAATATAAATTTATCCAATGATGAGTTATTTAGTATTTGAAAATGTTTACAGGAATTATCAAAAACACAGGCAAAGTTTTAAAAATCTTAAAAAAAAATAAAGGTTTTGAATTAGAAATTTATTCAAATCTTACTTATTCCAAAAAAGATATTGGCACATCAATAGCTGTTAATGGTGTATGCTTAACTTTAGTTAAATGCGTAAAAAAAAGTTTATTTTTTTTTATCTCTTATAAGACATTCGAAATCACTAATTTTAAATTTATTAAAAAAAAAAGCATTGTTAATTTTGAGAGATCATTAAAGTTTGGAGATGAAATAGCTGGTCACTTTGTTCAGGGCCACGTAGACACGACAGGAAAAGTACTGTCTTTAGAAAAGCTGTCCAAAACTTGGACTATTAATATCCAGATCCCAAAGTCCTTCGCCGCGCGGTATTCAGAGTTATTTGTATACTAGCAGCACGTCAGTCTATCCGCAGGATGGCGGCGTGAGGGTCGATGAAACTGCGGATACTACCGACGCGCCGCTGACCGGGCAGGTGCTGTGCGAGTCGGAGCGTCTGCTGGCGGATGCT
>CAWUVR010000042.1:0-2899 GCA_963925905.1 uncultured Pelagibacteraceae bacterium | reverse complement strand
AGAGGGTAGTACGGATGTGGCAATCGCAACACCTGCGGTATTTTGTATAAACCTTCTTCTGGAGGTGCTTTTAATTTTTTTCATAACAAAAGCATGTTAACAACTTTTTAAAATGAAAAAAATTATTTCTTTTTGCATAGTTGTCGCTTGTAGCTTCATCAGCTCTTCTAATGCCCATATTCAACACTATAATAAGCTCAATCTAATTCAATTTGACATATTTAGAGAAGATAGCAAAGTTGGCTATCATCACATTGCTTTTACTAGAAACAAAGGTAAAATTATCGTTCAAAATGAAATTAGTTTTGATATTAAGAAATTGGGTATTTCTTTTTATCGGTACAAGTCCGAAGGAACTGAAATTTACGCAGAAGATGGAAGTTTGCTTAGCTTTGTTTCTAAAACTTCAGATAACGGAACAATTAAATCTTGCAATATTAACAGACAGGGCAAAAGCTATATAATTAATGGAACGCAATATAAGGGTGCTTTTAATAAGGACTTCCTCATTTCCTCATATTGGAATCATGAAATTTTAAAAAAAAATATTCAAATCTCTGGAATCAGTTGTCAAATTAGGGATCAACAAGTTAGTTTTGTTAACAATGAAACGATAGTAGTTAATGGAACCAAAACAGAAACATCTGTATTCGATATCCAAGGCAAGGATTTAAATACACAAGTTTGGTATCGCAAAAGCGATATGGCAATTGTAAAACAAATTCTTCACAAAAAAGGAGTTTGGCGTTATGAAATACAAGAACTTAAGTAGGATTGTTCTTTAGAAACTCAATGTAATTCAATACTTCGTTAAACTTTTCATCTTCGATATCTTTGTAGCTATTATTAAATTTATTTTTTACACAAAGAGCAACATGCGCGTAAGGATTTCTTCCTTTGGGATGATTGGGGTGGCTAGGCAGCTGCCCTTGCAAATAGTCACCAGCCTCTTGTATTCTTTTCCAAAGCTTGCTTGCATTTTCTTTGTTCATTTTTTTACAAAATATTATAATAATCTCATACTATGATTACAAAAGTTTTTTACAATCATTCATGCAATATTTGCAGAGCTGAAATTAATCACTATAAAAAAATTACCAAAGACCAATTTGATTTTGTTGATATTACAGATAATCATATGGCAAAAATTCAAACAAAATCAAATGACAGACAATTATTAAGAAGAATGCACGTGATAGAAAATGGAAACTTATTTTCTGGAGCAAGAGCATTTTTAATTGTTTGGTCTAAAATACCAAGATACAGAATCCTATCTAAATTATTAGGACTGCCAATTATTTTTTCACTATTTCATTATTCGTATGAAGTGGCTGCTTACTTTTTGTTTTTGAAAAATAAAGGTCAGCTAACCAATCTTAAATAATTATATCGAGATATTATCTAAGCATACCAACGATTATTGACCCTATCCTAACAATGTTTGACTTTAGCGTTCTTTTTCTATTAAAGACGAGGTGTATTTGCCTTTGCAGATACATAATTACTAATAATAACAAGAAAGTACAAAAAATGAGTCTAAAAGGAAAAGTAAAATGGTTTAATGAAAAAAAAGGTTTTGGTTTCATTGAACGCGAAGACGGAAAAAAAGATGTTTTCGTTCATATCTCTGCAGTCCAAGCGGCTGGCTTAGATTACCTAGATGAAGGATCTACTATTAATTTTGATGTTGAAGACGGCCCTAAAGGACCTTCTGCAGTAAATCTAAAGCAAGAATAATCCCAATCGTAAATTAGTTAGGAGGCCCGTTTTGGGCATACACTACAATTACAAAGCAAAGCGCGGTGAACGTGCAATGCAAAAGGAGCAAAAGCGGAAAGATCGTTTAGCTTCTAAAAAATTGAAACGGGCCCCCTCAACTAGCGTCTCCACAGCATTTACTGCTGCACCTAGAGAAAAACGTGTAGAAATGCACGATATTAATAAAACCATCACTCTAGAAGACCTCACCAATCCAGATAATTAATCAGTTTATTTTCATTTCTTTTCAAATACAAAATTTTCGTTAACACTTTCGTATGTACGAAAATTTTAATTGGAAGTGGACTAATCTTGTTTTTTTGGGAAGATTGTTAACATCTTCAGTTTTTTTCATGTACGTGGGTTCATTACCATTCTTGTTAAGCAGTTGGAACTTAACAGCAAGTACAGCAGGAATTATTCAAACAGCAGTAGTTGTCGGTTTCGCACTGTCTTTATTTGTTTGCTCTTATCTTTGTGATTATTTTAATCCAAATAAAATATTAATTATTTCAGCAATTGGAAATGCAGTTGTAGCATTATTTTTTTATTTATTTGCTAAAGATTTTTTGAGTGGTTTAATTTGCAACCTATTAGTAGGACTATTTCAAGGTGGAATTTATGGACCGTCTATCATTTTAGTATCTGAAAAGTATAGAAAATCAGAAAGAGGTTTTGCCATGGGCGCCTTATTATCTGGTCAATCTTTTGGATATGCACTGTCTCTTTCTGCAAGTTTTATTTTATCCAATATGTATTCTCCATCAGTAGGTTTTTTGTTTTGTCTAGGATGTGCATTTCTTGGCATCTTCCCTTTTTTATTTGCTATAAAAAAAGATCTATCAAAAAAATATCAATTTGATCATTCATCGAGTTATTTCCAATCTAAGCAATCAAGCCAAAACAAATTTTTAGTTAGAGGGTATACCGCTCATTGTGTGGAATTATTTGGTATGTGGTCGTGGCTGCCAGTTTTTTTATCATTTATTCTGATCAGGGATATGGTGATAAGTCCACTAGTCTTGGGACTGATTATTGGATTAATTCTGCATCTATCAGGAGTGATTTCAAGTCTAACCAGCGGGGTGCTTGCTGACAAGTTTGGAAGAAAAAATATTCTAATTATTTTTGCGTTAACGAG
>CAWUVR010000041.1:0-11674 GCA_963925905.1 uncultured Pelagibacteraceae bacterium | reverse complement strand
GAGACTAGTTGGGCAAGATTCTGTTCGTGGAACTTTTAGCCAAAGACATTCTGGTTTAACGGATCAAACCACAGGTGAAAAATATTTTCCTCTAAATAATTTAAGCAAGAAACAGGCAAAGGCAGAAATAATAGATAGTCTGTTATCTGAAATGGGAGTTTTAGGATTCGAGTACGGGTATTCACTAGTTGAGCCAGACACATTAGTTTTATGGGAAGCTCAATTTGGAGATTTTGCCAATGGTGCACAAGTTATTTTCGATCAATTTATCAGTTCAGGTGAGAGCAAGTGGACAAGAGCAAGTGGACTTGTCATGTTATTACCTCACGGATATGAAGGACAGGGACCTGAACATTCTTCAGCAAGAATAGAAAGATACTTGCAGGCTTGTGCCCAAGAAAATCTGCAGGTAGTAAACTGCACGACTCCAGCCAATTATTTTCACGCTTTGAGAAGACAGATTCATAGAAAATTTAGAAAGCCTCTAATTATCTTTACTCCCAAGTCTTTACTTAGGCACAAAAAATGCGTTTCAGAGTTAGAGGATTTCTCAAAAGAAAACTCATTCCACAGAGTGCTACCTGATCATGCAGAGTTTCCAGAGTACAAATTAATTAAATTAGCTGCCGATAAAGATATTAAACGAGTAGTTTTGTGTTCCGGAAAAGTATATTTCGATCTTTTAGAAAAAAGAGAGCAGATTAAAGATAATAGAGTTCAGCTTATTAGGGTAGAGCAACTTTACCCTTTTCCTGCAAAAGCTTTAGCCAAACATATTAAAAGATTTATTAATGTGGAAGAATATATTTGGTGCCAGGAAGAACCACAAAACATGGGTTGCTGGAATACTGTTGAGCGATATATCAATTGGACCTTAGACCTGATAAAAGCAAAGTCGAAAGAAGTTAAATACATAGGAAGAGGCCCTTCGGCATCTACAGCCACTGGTTATCTGAAAAAACATGTTGCCCAGCAAGAAGAAATTGTTACAAAAGCATTAACTATATAAATGGCTGATAAAATTATTGTTCCAACATTAGGCGAATCCATCACTGAAGCAACCGTAGCTAAGTGGTTAAAAAAAGTAGGAGATTCAGTTGGGGCAGACGAAGCTATTGTTTCTTTGGAGACAGACAAAGTGAGCGTTGATGTAACGTCTCCTAAAGACGGGGTTTTAACGGAAATTTTGGCATCGGAAGGATCTACGGTTCAGGTTGGAGGAGCACTAGGTTTGGTTGGAGCTCCATCATCTAAGGCTCCAGTAAAAAAAGAAGAGATCAAAAAAGAAGAAATCAAAATTGTAGAAATTAAAAAAGAAGAATCTGCTTCTTCAAAAAAAATAGAGACTGTAAGCAAAAAAAATGAATTGTCGCCAGCAGTTAAGCGTATTGTTGAAGAAAAAAATATTGATATCGAATCTATTTCGGGATCAGGTAAAGAAGGAAGAATTTTAAAAGGCGATCTTGTTGGTCTTATGGGTTTTAGCCCCTCTCCTAATAAGAAAAAAATTGAAGTAGGAGAAGAAGAAAGAGTTAAGATGACTCGCCTCAGATCAACAATAGCAAAAAGGTTAAAAGATGCACAAAATAATGCAGCTATTTTAACCACTTTTAATGAAGTTGACATGTCGATGATTATTCAAATTAGAAAAGACAACAAGGAGGAATTTGAAAAAAGATATGGAGTTAAGCTTGGATTCATGTCTTTTTTTATAAAGGCTTGTGTGAATGCCCTGGAAACATTTCCGGCTGTAAATGCTGAGATACAGGGTGAAGAAATTGTTTACAAAAACTATTATAACATTGGAGTTGCTGTTGGCACAGACAAGGGTTTAATTGTACCCGTTTTGAGAAATGCAGACGAGCTTTCTTTTGCTGAAATTGAAAAAGAAATTGTTAACTTGGGTACAAGAGCTAAAAATAATCAGCTATCGATTGATGAGTTACAAGGCGGAACATTTACTATTACGAACGGTGGAATATACGGCTCAATGCTTTCAACGCCCATTATAAATCCACCGCAATCTGGAGTTTTGGGCATGCACAATATTGTTCAAAGAGCGGTAGTAATCAGTGGAAAAATTGAGATTAGACCTATTATGTATCTTGCACTTTCTTATGATCATAGAATTATAGACGGCAAAGAGGCAGTTTCTTTTTTAGTAAGAGTTAAAGAAATTCTGGAAGATCCCAGAAGATTATTTTTGAGCTTATAGTATTATGGAAGAATTTGATGTTGTGGTTATTGGTGGCGGTCCCGGTGGATACGTTTGCGCTATTAGAGCTGCCCAACTAGGCAACAAAACAGCTTGCATAGAATCTAGGGGTGCTCTCGGTGGCACTTGTTTAAATGTTGGTTGCATACCCTCAAAATCATTACTTCACGCTTCTGAAATGTATAGCAAAGCGCAAAATGAATTTCAGCATATAGGAATTAATACAGGTACTCTTTCTCTGGACTTAGCAAAGATGATGGACCACAAAGCAAAATCTGTTGAGGGGCTAACCAAGGGAATTGAATTCTTATTTAAAAAAAATAAAGTTACCTATCTAAAAGGACACGGAAGTTTTAAGAATAAAAATACTTTAGAGGTAAAAGATTCTTCCGGCTCTGTGCAGGAAATTAAAGCTAAAAATATAATAATAGCAACAGGATCTTCAGTGCTCTCTTTGCCAAATATTAAAGTAGATGAGGACACAATTGTTTCTTCAACAGGAGCCCTTTCTTTAAAAAAAGTCCCAAAAAAATTAATTGTTATTGGTGGAGGAGTTATTGGTTTAGAAATGGGGTCAGTATGGTTACGACTGGGGTCAGAAGTGGAAGTGATAGAATATATGGATCATATTACTCCAGGAATGGATAGAGAAATTTGTGATAATTTTTTAAAAATTTTAAAAAAACAAGGAATGAAGTTCCATTTATCTACTAAAGTATTGGATGTTAAAAAGAGCTCAGATGGAGCCACTGTTTTTGTTGAAAACAACGGTCAAAAAATGGAGATGACTGGCGACATTGTTCTGATGTCAGTGGGAAGGAAGCCAAATACAGAAGGTCTTAATTTAGAAGCTGCTGGTATTAACAAAGATCAAAAAGGAAGAATTTCAATAGACAAAAAGTTCAAAACAAATGTAGACAATGTATATGCAATTGGAGATGTTGTGGAAGGTCCCATGCTAGCTCATAAAGCAGAAGACGAAGGAATGGCAGTTGCTGAATTCATTTCAGGAAAATATGGTCATGTAAATCATGATACGATTCCTGGCGTGATTTATACTTCTCCAGAAGTTGCTGCAGTAGGAAAAACAGAAGAGCAGTTAAAGCAAGCTGGTATAGAATATAATGTTGGAAAATTTCCATTTATGGCAAATTCTCGAGCCAAAATTAACAATGATGCAGATGGATTTGTAAAAATTTTAGCAGACAAAGCCACAGATAAAATTTTAGGGGTACACATGATAGGACCCGATGTTGGAACTATGATTGCAGAGGTGGTTCTGGCAATGGAATTTGGAGCGAGTGCAGAAGATATTGCAAGAACTTGTCACGCACATCCAACGCTTACGGAAGCTGTGCGAGAAGCAGCTTTAGCAGTTGATAAGAGAGCTATTCACTTTTAGTTAATTTGTTTTCCACTTTTTTTCCAATCAGACAAAAAAGATTCTAAACCTTTGTCGGTCAGATCATGCTTGTATAGTTCGTGGAAAACTTTAGCAGGAATAGTAACGACATCGGCACCAATTTTTGAAACCTCTTCGACATGTTTAGCAGAACGAATGGAGGCTGCCAATATCTCTGTTTTAATACTATAGTTTTGATAAACAGTTTTGATGCTTTTTATTAGATCTAATCCATTCTCGCCAATATCATCCAATCTACCAATAAAAGGAGAAATGAATGTTGCTCCGGCCTTTGCAGCTAGCAAAGCTTGAGTTGCAGAAAAACAAAGAGTTACATTTACTTTAAATTTTTTCTTACTTAAGAAATTACATGCAATGAGTCCGTCTAGAGTTAGGGGAATTTTAATAACAATATTTTTTGCAATTTTTTGTAGTATCTTTGCTTCTTCAATCATTCTATCTGCTTTGATCGCAGTCACTTCCGCACTAATGGGACCTTTAACTTCAGATGCTATAGATTTAAGAATTTGCTTAAAATTTCCATGTTGTTTTGAGAGCAGGGAAGGGTTTGTTGTAATACCATCAATTAAACCAGTTTTGTTCAATGGCTTAATTTCATTAATATTGGAAGAATCCAAGAATATTTTCATAATAGTGTAACTTATTATTTAAAAATATATAAATCAATTTTTATATGAAGATAAATGTTTTATTGCCAATAAAATTTGATCACCCGTTTACCTATTTATCTGATCTTTCATTAAAACTCGAAAAAGGAGATTATGTCTGCGTTCCTTTCCGCAATAAAGAAATGGTGGGAATAGTATGGGACACAGAAGTTCCAGAGCCAAAAAATATCAAGATAAAAAAAATTATTTCTAAAATAAATTTTCCAAAACTGTCCGAACTAAACATTGAGTTTATTAAAAAATTTTCACAATATAATCTTTCCAATTTAGGAATGACTCTTAAGCTTTTTTTATATGAGAAGGGACTGGTATCTTTAAATAAAAAAAAGACCAATGAAAATTTGGATGAATATAGTATTGCAAAAATTAAAAGTGAGAATTTGAGTGCTGTCCAAAAAGATGCCTTAAAGGAAATTTGTCAGCAATTAAAATTTTCAAAATATTCTACAACGTTACTACATGGAGTAACAGGTTCTGGAAAAACCTTGGTTTATTTTGAAGTTATTAAAAAGGCATTGGAGCAAAATCAGCAAGCCCTAGTCCTTCTCCCAGAGATTGCTTTAACCAGACAAATTGCCCAGAGATTTAAAGACTATTTTGGAAGCGAAGTTGCTTTGTGGCACTCCAGCATAGGGGATAAGAAGAAAAAAATTATTTGGCGGGGTATTGCAGAAAATAAAATAAAACTTGTTCTTGGAGCCAGGTCTTCTATTTTTCTGCCTTTTCAGGATTTGAAATTAATAGTTATTGATGAGGAGCATGACTCTTCTTACAAGCAGGATGAAGGTGTCGTCTACAATGCAAGAGACATGTCTATTCTCAAAGCATCTATAGAAAAATTTCCAGTTTTGCTAATATCGGCAACCCCCTCTGTTGAAAGTTATTTTAATAGCAAAAATAAAAAATATTTTTACGTTAGTTTAAAAGAGCGATACAAAAACGTTTCTCTACCAAAAATTGAAATTGTTGATTTAATTAAATTTGCACCTGATAAGGGAAAATTTATTTCCAATGATTTAATTCCTAAACTAAAAAAAATTCTTAAAGATAAAAGCCAAGTTTTGTTTTTTTTAAATCGTCGAGGTCATTCAACTTATATTATGTGTTATCAGTGTAAAAAAAGACTGGTATGTCCCAATTGTTCTATAGGATTAGTTTTTCACCAGGTCACTAAAGAGGCTATCTGTCATTATTGCGATTACAAAACTAAATTGAATCAAAAATGCAATAACGATAAAAATTGTGATTTTACTTTTTATGGACTAGGTGTTGAAAAAATATTTGAAGAAGTTCAGTCCATATTTCCAGATGAAAAAATGCAAATCTTCTCTTCTGACACAATAAATAATAATAAAGATTCTGAAAATATTATTAATGACATTGAAAAAAATAAAATACCTATTTTGGTAGGTACGCAGTTAATTTCCAAGGGTTTTCATTTCCCAAGTTTAAATTGTATAGTTGTTGTCAATTCTGATACTAATTTTTTAGGCAGCGATATACGAGCATCAGAAAAAAATTTTCAATTATTGCAACAACTTTCAGGAAGAGCGGGAAGAGAAGAGAACAGGGCAATAGTTTTTTTGCAAACAAATGATTCAAAAAATAAAATTCTCCACTCTCTTTCAAGTGCCGATCCAGAAGTATTTTACGAGGAGGAGTTGTTGTTTAGAAAAAAAGCTTATCTTCCCCCGTACTCAAAACTTGTTTCCATTATTGTTTCAGGAGCTAACCAATTTGAAGTAGAGAAAGTATCTAAAAAATTAAAGCAGCTATTTCCCAGCCAAAGTAAAATTAAACTTTATGGTCCAGTAACAGCTCCAATATTTCGCGTACGTGGAAAATTTAGAATGCGTTTATTGATAAAATATGACGTTTCTCTCTTTCCTCAACAATTTGTAAAAGATTGGTTGGATTTGAACGTTATAAACAAAGATATAAAACTAGAGGTTGATGTTGACCCTATAAATTTCCTGTAATTAAGGAGAAAACATTCAAAATATCGCACTTGATCAGCAGTTTCCACTGTGCTACGAACAGCCACACAAATAAAAAAGCAAAAGGATTATCTTGGACAATCATTCAAACTCTTTTTCTGACGCAACGGGCAGATATGCCAAGTCTATATTTCAAATAGCAAATGAAAAGAAAATCCTGACTGAAGTTGAAAAAAATTTTTTACAAATTCATTCTTTACTAAATGATTCTAAAGAGTTTAAAAAATTTGTAACCAATCCAACTATTCAAAAAGGATCGAGAATCAAAATAATAGAGACTCTTTCCCAAGAATTTGATTTGAATAAGTACTTTGTGAACTTTCTTAAACTGATTAATGAGAAGGGAAGATTCTTTTTTTTAGAAAAAATAGTGAAAGATTTCTTTGCAATTTTGTCTCAAAGCAAAGGAGAAGTAGTGGCAGATTTAATTATCGCCAATGAGATTTCTGAAAATAAAAAAGAAGAGATCAGAAAAGAACTTTCATTGCTTTATAAAAAGGAAATTAAGTTAAATTTTTCAATCGACGAGAGCTTAATTTCAGGATCAATCTTGAAAGTGGGTAGTAAAATGATAGACAATTCGGCAAAAAGTAAATTTAACAGAATTTTAAACAATATTTAGGAGAAATATAATGGACATAAACCCATCAGAAGTAACAAAAGTAATAAAAGAGCAAATAGAAAATTTTGGTTCAGAAACTGAGGTTTCGGAAGTTGGTCAAGTTCTTTCAGTAGGAGATGGAATCTCTAGAATTTACGGCTTGGATAACGTTCAAGCGGGAGAGATGGTTGAGTTTTCCGAGGGCACTAAAGGAATGGCTCTTAACTTAGAAAGCGATAACGTTGGAGTGGTTATTTTTGGAGATGACTCAAAAATTAAAGAAGGCGATATTGTTAAAAGAACAGGAAAAATCGTTGATGTTGCAGTTGGAAAATCACTATTAGGAAGAGTAGTTGATGGACTTGGAAATCCTATAGATGGAAAAGGACCAATAGATCCAAAATCTGAGAGAAAAAGAGTTGATGTAAAAGCACCGGGAATTATTTCTAGAAAATCAGTTCATGAGCCTATGCAAACTGGTCTTAAGGCAATTGACAGCTTGATTCCAATTGGAAGAGGACAGAGGGAATTGATTATTGGTGATAGACAAACAGGGAAAACTGCTATTGCAATTGATACAATTATTAATCAAAAAGAAATTAACAAATCTACAGACGAATCTAAAAAACTTTATTGCATCTATGTTGCGATTGGACAAAAAAGATCAACTGTAGCTCAAATCGTAAAAACCCTAGAAGATACAGGAGCGCTAGAGTATACAATCGTAGTTGCTGCAACTGCATCAGATCCTGCACCTCTTCAATTTTTGGCTCCATATATTGGATGTACGATGGGTGAGTACTTTAGAGATAATGGGATGCATGCACTGATTGTGTATGATGATCTTTCAAAACAAGCAGTAGCTTATAGACAGATGTCTTTATTGTTAAGAAGACCTCCAGGACGAGAGGCTTTTCCAGGTGACGTATTTTACTTGCATAGTAGACTTCTAGAAAGAGCAGCAAAATTAAGCGATGACCAAGGAGGAGGGTCTCTTACAGCATTGCCTATCATTGAAACTCAGGCCAGTGACGTATCTGCCTACATTCCCACTAACGTTATTTCAATTACTGACGGACAAATATTTTTAGAAACAGAGCTTTTCTTTAAAGGAGTTAGACCGGCTGTAAACGTAGGTATTTCCGTTTCTCGAGTTGGTTCGGCAGCACAAATTAAAGCCATGAAACAAGTCGCAGGATCTATTAAATTAGAATTAGCCCAATACAGAGAGATGGCCGCATTTGCGCAGTTTGGTTCTGACTTGGATGCATCAACACAACAGTTGTTAAATCGAGGATCTAAATTGACAGAACTTTTGAAGCAAGGACAGTACTCCCCTCTAAAAGTTGAAGAACAAGTTATATCTATTTTTTGTGGTGTTAAAGGTTACTTAGATAATCTTGATCTTGGAAAAATTAAACAATTCGAGAGCCAACTATTAAGCCAAATCAAATCAGATGCCCCAGATATATTGAGCAATATAAGTTCAACAGGGAAATTAGATGAGGCTAATGAAGCGAAGCTTAGAACTTTTATAGAAAACTTTAAAAATAAATTTGAAAAATAATGGCAACTTTAAAGGATCTTCGCAATAGAATTAAAAGCGTAAAATCTACTCAAAAAATTACCAAAGCAATGAAAATGGTTGCCGCTGCGAAGTTGAGAAAAGCACAAGATAGAGCAGAAAAAGGAAGACCTTATTCTGATAAAATGAATAGCATTATTACCAATTTGAATAATTCTATAGTTGATAAGGCTTCTGCACCCAAACTTTTAGTGGGAAACGGAAAAGATCATAAGCATTTGTGTATAGTAATGACAGCAGATAGGGGATTGTGTGGAGGTTTCAACACGAGCATTTGCAGAAAAGCTAGATTATTTTTTAATGAAAAATTGAAATCTGGTAAAGAGCTGTCAATTATTACTGTTGGAAGCAAAGGCAATGATCAGCTTAAAAGAATTTTTGGAAAATACATTATAGACAAAATTAGTTTTAAAGACTTAAAGCAAATTACCATTCATGAAGCTAATCAAATTACTTCAAAAGTAATAGATATGTTTGGTAAGGAAGAGTTTGATGTTTGTACTATTTTCTATAATAAATTTAAAAGTGTAATATCTCAAGAACCGCAAGCGCAGCAAATTATTCCAATACCTTTGATGGATAATGAGACCAAAAACTTAGAAGAGTTAAATAATCAATCACACTATGAATACGAACCAGAAGAAGAGGAAATTTTAGAAAATTTGTTACCCAAAAATATTTCAACACAAATATTCAAAGCATTCTTAGAAAATGCAGCAAGTGAGCAAGGATCTAGGATGTCAGCCATGGATAACGCGACAAGAAATGCAGGAGATTTAATTAACAAGTTAACTATAAATTACAATAGAAGCAGACAAGCGGTGATTACTAAAGAATTGATAGAAATCATTTCAGGTGCTGAATCTTTGTAGAAAATTAAGGAGAAAATAAATAATGACAAATAAATTTGGAACAATTACTCAAATAATCGGTGCGGTTGTTGACGTAAAATTTGAAGAGAATTTACCTGAAATTCTAATGGCTTTAGAGTGTGATAATGCAGGTAATAGGTTGGTTTTAGAGGTTGCGCAGCATTTGGGAGAAAACACGGTTAGAACCATTGCAATGGACACAACTGAGGGATTAAAAAGAGGAGACAAGGTTACCAATACAGGATCGGCTATTATGGTTCCAGTAGGACCAGAAACTTTAGGTAGAATCATTAACGTTATTGGTGAGCCAATTGACGAAAGAGGTCCCCTTAATACAAAAGAAAAATGGCCAATTCATAGAGCGGCACCTTCTTTTGTTGAACAATCAACCGAGACTGAAGTTTTGGTTACAGGAATTAAAGTTGTTGATTTGTTAGCTCCTTATTCACGAGGTGGTAAAATTGGATTATTCGGTGGAGCAGGTGTTGGAAAAACAGTTTTGATTATGGAATTAATTAACAACGTAGCAAAAGCTCACGGTGGATATTCTGTATTTGCAGGAGTTGGAGAAAGAACTAGAGAAGGAAATGATCTTTACCATGAAATGATGGAATCTGGAGTTATTAAAATTGATGGTCCCGGTTCTAAAGCAGCTTTGGTTTATGGACAAATGAACGAGCCTCCTGGAGCAAGAGCTAGAGTCGCCCTTTCAGGACTTACGCTCGCTGAATATTTTAGAGATCAAGAAGGACAAGATGTTTTGTTTTTTGTTGATAACATTTTTAGATTTACTCAAGCAGGATCAGAAGTTTCCGCATTGCTCGGAAGGATACCTTCAGCGGTTGGATATCAGCCTACTTTGGCCACCGACATGGGTAACCTACAAGAACGAATTACCACTACACACAAAGGATCAATTACATCTGTTCAGGCAATTTACGTTCCTGCAGACGATTTAACAGATCCTGCACCAGCAACTTCTTTTGCCCATTTAGATGCAACCACAGTTCTATCTAGACAAATTGCAGAATTGGGAATTTATCCAGCAGTTGATCCGCTGGATTCAACTTCTAGGATCCTGGATCCAAGAATTGTTGGGGAAGAGCATTATAGAGTAGCTCGTGAAGTTCAGGAAATTTTACAAACTTACAAATCTCTTCAAGACATCATTGCCATTTTGGGAATGGATGAACTGTCAGAGGAAGACAAGTTAGTTGTTGCAAGAGCAAGAAAAATTCAAAGATTCTTGTCTCAACCTTTCTTTGTTGCTGAAGTGTTTACAGGATCACCAGGAAAACTGGTTGATTTAGAATCTACAATAAAAGGATTTGCAGCTATTTGTAAGGGTGAATACGATCATTTGCCTGAAGCCGCTTTTTATATGGTAGGTACAATTGAAGATGCAGTTGAAAAAGCTGAAAAAATGGCCAAAGAAGCCGCGAAGTAAAGACTAAACAATGAGTGATACAATTCAAGTTGATATCGTAACTCCTGAAAAAAAGATTTTTTCAGAGAACAATATCCTGTCTGTCACTGTCCCTGGAATAGAAGGGGACATGGGTATTTTGAATAATCACATACCTATTATTACCTTTTTAAGACCAGGAACTATTCAGATCCAAGCTCAGAACAAAGACAGTTCTTTTTTTATTTCTGACGGAGTTTTGGAGTTTAGTAATAATGTTCTTACAATATTGGCTTCAGAAATTTATGATTTAGCCACAATAGAACCCGATACTATTAATAAACTAAAAGCGGAATCTAAAGAAAAAATGCAAAAAGAAAATCAATCAGATAACGATATTTTTCTAGCAAGCAAATTTGAAGAGGAAGTTAATAATTTATCTCTGGTTAAATAAAAGATTCAAATTCTTTTACCAATTCCTGATATAAATTTTTTTTAAAAGGCACTATAAGATCTGGTAACTCATTGATACCAACCCATTTCCACTCTTTAAATTCTGCATTTTTTTGATCTAAATTAATCTCATCGTCTGTCCCTAGAAATTGTGCAAGAAACCAGGTCTGTTTCTGCCCCTTGAATCTTCCTTTCCATATCTTACCCAAAAGATAGTCGGGAAGATCATATGTATATATTTTATCAGATTTTTTTATGATTTTTATCGAAGAAACACCTGTCTCTTCTTTTAATTCTCTTTTAACAGCATCCACTATATTTTCATCTTGATCAACACCTCCCTGAGGCATTTGCCAGGCTGATTTGTTATCAATTCTTTTTCCTACGAAAATTTTTTTATTATCATTGATAAGCATGATGCCAACCCCATTTCTGTAAGGTAATTCTTTAAGTTT
>CAWUVR010000040.1:0-4841 GCA_963925905.1 uncultured Pelagibacteraceae bacterium | reverse complement strand
TGTCCTCTAACTGGTAATTTTTTTCTATGCCTTGTTCCTCTGTACGTTCCCAAATCTCTTAAACGTTTAATGTTTAGCGAAATATCTCTTCGCAAATCTCCTTCAACTTTATAATTCTTGTCTATTAGTTCTCTTACTTTTAAAATTTCATCTTCTGATAAATTGTTTACTCGCTTCGCTCTATCTATGTTTAATTCTTTGCAAATTTTATCAGCATAACTGTCTCCAATTCCATAAATGTATTGAAGGGCTATGAAAACTTGTTTGTTTAATGGAAGATTTATTCCTGATATACGAGCCATACTAAGTGATTGTAATTGTTAATTTATAAAAACTGTCGGAGTATATGAATCCTTGTTTTAAAGTCAACTTTTTAACTCCTTAATAATAGTGGATATTTGCTGGGAAACCTCATCAATATTGGCCATTGCATCAATATCCTTAACTATGTTTTTGCTAGAATAGTAGTCAAGTATTGGGAGAGTCGATTCATCATAAGTTTTTAGTCTTTTCGAGACAGTTTCTTCATTATCGTCCGATCTTTTGATCATAACTCTGCCTGAGCAGTCTGGTTTTTCGCACAATGTTGGTGGATCAAAAAATTCATTAAAAGTTTTTTTACAAACTGAACAAGAAACTCTGCCGGAGATCCTTTTTGTAAGTACCGAATAGTCTACTTTTAGGTTCAGCACCAAAGAAATAGATTGTGAGTATTTTAACAAAAGACGATCTAAGGTTTTAGCCTGATCAATATTTCTAGGAAAGCCGTCAAAAATAATTGTATTGTGAATAGTTTTGTCACTTAATTTTTTCTCAATCAAATTATTGATAATGTCGTCAGAAACTAACTTTCCCGCATTCATCAAACCTTCGATTTCTGAAGCAAGTTTTGATCCGCTGCTAAGTTCCTCTCTAAGAAGGTCTCCAGTTGAAAGCTGAAATAGATTGAAGTTTTTTATTAAAAAAGAAGACTGAGTTCCTTTTCCTGCTCCTGGAGGTCCGAATATTACTATGTTCATTTACTTTGTAAATTTTGTTTTCTTAATTAAAGACGCATACTGCGCACTCATCATTCTTGTTTGAACTTGTGTAATCGTATCCATGGCTACAACTACTACAATCAATAAAGATGTTCCTCCAAGATAAAAAGGTATCGGATATTTTGATATCAATACTTCTGGTAACAAACAAATAACAACCAAGTAGGTAGATCCTATCACGGTTAGTTTTGTTAATAAGCTTTCGATAAATTCTGCAGTTTTGTCACCCGGTCTAATTCCTGGAACAAATCCACCGTGTTTTTTAAGGTTGTCAGAAGTTTCCGTTGGATTAAAAATGATAGAAGTATAAAAAAATGAAAAGAAGACAATACCAGCAGCATAAAAAATCATGTACAGAGGTTTTCCTTGCCCCAATAAAGAAGTGATAGAAAGCACCCAGGTATTAGAAGTTGTAGAAAAATTAGACAAAGTTATAGGAAGTAATAGCAAGGCAGAGGCAAAGATTGCAGGTATCACACCTGCTGTATTAACTTTTAAAGGCAAGTAAGAAGACTCTCCACCATACATTTTATTACCCATTTGTCTTTTTGGATATTGAATTAAAATTCTTCGTTGGGCTCTTTCAAAAAAAACAATAAAATATATAGCTCCTAGCAAAAGAAAAATGATCGATAAAATAATAACGCTTGAAATGGCTCCTGTTCTACCCATCTCAAAAGTAGAAGCTAAAGCTCTAGGTATTTCAGCAACTATACCTGAAAAAATAATCAAAGAAATTCCGTTTCCGATACCTCTTGCTGTGATCTGCTCTCCTAACCACATAACTAGAATAGTTCCTGTTAGTAAAGTAATTGTAGTAACTAACCTGAAATACATACCTGCTTCTAAAACTAGACCTGGAGAATTTTCTAAACTGACTGATACGCCAAAACCCTGAATTAAAGCAAGTAACACTGTGCCGTACCTTGTGTATTGCGTTATTTTTCTTCTTCCGTACTCACCTTGGTTTTTAAGATTTTTAAAATACTCGGTAACTCCTGTTAATAATTGAATAATAATAGATGCCGAAATATATGGCATAATTCCTAAGGTAAGAATTGCCATACGTTGCACAGCTCCACCGGCAAACACGTTAAACATTCCAAGTAAACTTCTTTCATTGCCAGTTAGTAGGTTTTTTAATGCGTCTGGATCAATTCCTGGAATGGGAACGTAGGTGCAAAAACGATAAATTATTAATATAAGTAAGGTATATAAAATTCTTTTAGTAAGATCGCTTGTTTGGGAAAAGAGACCCGGTCCACTATTCGAAGTATCTGAAAAGTTAGACATACAATTACTTAACTATTTCTATTGAACCGCCCGATTTTTCTATTTTGCTTTTTGCGCTTTCACTAACCGAATGAGCCAAGACATTAACTTTATGTTTAATTTCACCTGTTCCTAATATTTTAACTTTAACATACTTTGCGCTTTTTTTATCTTTTGAAAATAGCAAGCTGCTCAAATCTATTTTTTCAGCAATATTGATCTTTTTCTTTTCGATCATATTAGAAATATCTCTTAGATTAATTACAAGATTATTTGCTCTTTTGCGAATAGCATTAAAACCACGCTTAGGTAATCTTCTGAATAAAGGCATTTGACCACCTTCAAAACTTTTGATGGAAACACCCGAACGAGCTTTTTGACCTTTTACACCTCGGCCTGCAGTCTTTCCTTTTCCAGAACCGATACCACGACCAACTCTTTTTGATTTTTTAAAAATTTTAATTCCAATGTCATTAAGTTTCATAATTTATCTCCTAGAAACGATATCTTTAATTTTTTTTCCTCTGATTAAAGAAATATCTTTTGGTGTTTGCTGGCTAGACAAGGCTGCAAAAGAAGCTCTCACCACATTGTAAGGGTTTGCTGATCCAATTGATTTTCCAACCACGTCTTGAATGCCTGACATTTCGCATATTGCTCGCACTGCTCCACCGGCAATAATGCCTGTACCTGCAGGCGCACTTCTCAAAATAACTTTTCCTGCTCCGCTTTTTCCTTTAACATCGTGATGCAAAGTTCTACCGTCTCTTAAAGGTATTTTAATTAAAGATTTTTTAGCAGCCTCTGAAGCTTTTTTAATCGCGTCCGGCACTTGCTTTGCTTTTCCTTGACCAAAACCAACTTGACCTTTTTGATTTCCGGCAACCACAAGAGCTGCAAATCCAAATCTTCTTCCACCCTTAACAACTTTAGTAATTCTGTTAATTGCGACTAATTTTTCTTTAATTTCTGAAACTTTGCTCATATTTAAAACTTAAGTCCTCCGCTTCTTGCTGCTTCAGCAAGTGATTTAACTCTGCCGTGATACCTATAACTTCCTCTGTCGAAGTACACTTCTTTAATACCTTTTTCGATACTTCTTTCCGCAATTAACTTGCCGACTACTTTTGACAACTCGGTCTTATTGTTTTTTTCAATAGTTTTTTCTTTTGAAGACGCACTGGCAATGGTTACTCTATTGGTGTCATCAATAAGTTGAGCGTAGATATTTTTAGCAGATCTGAATACTGTCAATCTAGGCATGTCCTTGTTTACACGCTTTAACTTAGATCTATTTCTTTTCTGTCTAATTAGAGTTCTATTTCTCATTATTTTTTCTTACCTTCTTTTTTAAGTATAAATTGACCTTCGCTTGTAATACCTTTTTGCTTATAAGGTTCAACAGGTTTTAAAAATTTAATATCAGCAGCAACTTTTCCTATTAATTGCTTATCATTACCATTCAGGGTTATTTTTGTTTGCTTGTCTATTTTCACTGTTATTCCTTCTGGAATATCAAACAGAATATCATGACTAAATCCTAATTGAAATTGGATTTGCTTGCCCTGCAAATTGGCTCTAAAACCAACACCGTTTAAATTCAGATTTATTTCATAGCCTTCTGAAATTCCTATAATAATATTATTGATCAGACTTCTTTGCAGTCCCCAAAAAACTTTGGTTTGATCGGTTGTTTTTTTTGGCGTTATAACAACAGCATTGTTTTCAATTTTTGTTTCTAGATGCTCTGTATTTAGAGTTAATTCTTTTTTGCCTTTAGGACCTTCCATGGAAATTTTATTTCCATCAATAGTCACTTTTACTCCAACAGGTATAGCAATATGTTTTTTTCCTATTTTTGACATAAATATTAAGAAATACTACAGATTATTTCTCCTCCAAGTTTTTGATCTCTTGCTTCGTTATCAGATAAGATACCTTTAGAAGTTGAAAGAATAGAAATACCAAGTCCGTTTAACACTCTAGGTAAGCTTTCAAATTTTGTATAGATTCTTCTTCCTGGTTTTGAAATTCTTTTAATTTCTCGGATCACAGGAGTCCCGTGAACATATTTCAAATTTACTTTCAACTCTTCAAAAGAATTTTCATTTTCCTTAACTATTTCGTAACTTGAAATAAAACCTTCTCTTTGCATTGCATCGAGAACATATTTCTTAAATTTTGAACTTGGAATTAATACCGTAGGATGCTCCTTCATTTGAGCGTTCCTAATTCTAGTTAGCATATCTCCAATTGGATCTGTTATTGTCATATATATTCCTTTCCTACCAACTTGATTTTGTCATACCTGGAATTTTACCCATAGAAGCTAATTTTCTGAGTGCAATTCTAGACATTTTTAGTTTTCGGTAATAACCATGTGGTCTACCTGTAATTTCGCATCTATTTCTTATTCTGGTCTTAGCAGAATTCTTAGGAAGTTTTGCAAGCTTCAAAGTGGCTGCAAATCTTTCATTTAAATTTATTTTTTTATCCATCACTATAGCTTTTAACGCACTTCTTTTTTTT
>CAWUVR010000039.1:0-18666 GCA_963925905.1 uncultured Pelagibacteraceae bacterium | reverse complement strand
GATACCATTCACATAGGTTCAAAAAAATATAGATTCTCAGGGATTGATACGCCTGAAATGAAGCAAACTTGTAAAAAAGATAATCAAATAGTTATGTGTGGGGTCATTGCCAAAAATGCTTTAGTGAAAAAAATTAACAAACAGCAAGTTAGCTGCAAAGAAGAAGAGATAGATCGCTATAAGCGAATAGTTGCTGAGTGCTTTGTGAATAATGAAAGTTTATCTAAATATTTGGTAAGAAATGGTCATGCCGTAGCTTACCGAAAATATTCTATGAAATTTGTGGAGGATGAAGACTATGCAAAACAAAATAAACTTGGACTTTGGTCGATGAATTTTGATTACCCTTGGGACTATAGAGCTAAATTAAGATCTAAAGAAATTTCTGCGAAATCCGGTCAAAAATAATTGCGATCAATACAATGCCAACACCACCAACAAAAGCTTGACCAATATCCAGTCGTCCTAAACCTACGTATACGGTAAGACCAAGACCTCCCGCTCCAATTAAAGCTGCAATCACTGCCATAGATAAAGACAGCATTAGAGTTTGATTTACACCAGCCATAATAGTTTTTAATGCTAGTGGTAATTCAATTTTATAAAGAATGAGCCACTTGTTACAGCCTAATGCTTTTGCAGCGCTGACAAATCTTTGTTCCACTTGTCTCAATCCAAGATTGGTTAATCGTATAACAGGTGCAATAGAAAATATAATAATAGCAATTACTCCAGGGGTTATTCCAATTCCAAATAACATCACCACAGGAATTAAATAAACAAAACTTGGTATGGTTTGCATCACGTCTAATATGGGCCTTAATATTTTTTCAAATATTTTACTTCGAGAAGCAAGAATTCCCACAGGGATTCCAATGACTGAACAAAACAATACGGCTGTAATAATCATCGCCATAGTAGTCATGGTTTCTTCCCAAATATCTACTAGATCAATAAAAACTAAACTAATAAAAGTAAATATCGCAAATCTAATTCCGTTCGTTTTAAAAGCTGCAAAGACAAAAAATAAAATGACCACTGGAAGTGGAACTATATTTAAAAAATAATCTAAGCCATTCAAAACATTATCAATGGGAATAGAGATTTTTTTAAAGAGTGGTCGTTGATTAAACAACCACTCTTTAGCATATTTTTCTACCCATTCCGATACCGGAATATAAGCGTAGTGTGAGGGATTAAAAATGTTCAAAGAAACTATTTCGTAGCTGCAATCCAGCTATCGAATGTTTTTTGATTTTTTTTAACCCAAGCCTTAGCGTGTGCTTGAACTTCTCGCTCACTTTTTTCACCTTTATTCATTTGCATATTTTGCGCTGCAATGTCTGCTAATGGAATAGAGGCTACTTCTAGTAGTTTTTCAACTTTTGGATTTTTTTTCAAAAATGCAGCATTGGCCACTGGGCGAATATCGTCTGCTCCAAAACCTAAATTGATCGCAGGTTTCGTTGCATTATCCACTTCAGTTACTGTTGTTTTTGAGTAAGGAACTTCAATCCAAACTACATCTTTTCCAAGTTTGAATGCTCCTACTGTCCAGTTCGGTGTCCAAGTATAAAATAGAATAGATTTTCCATTTTTATATCTTGCTAAAGCATCCGCCATAGAAGCAGAATATTCTGCTTGAATAGGATTAATAAATTCACCAAGTTTCAATTCAGCAAAATGTTTAGTAATCTGCTTTTCACAACCCCATCCTGGAGGACACGCAACCATATCTGCTTTGCCATCATTATTGGCATCGAATTGCTTAGCGTGTTTTTTAATATCTAGTACGCTCTTAATATTTAAGCGATCTGCTGTTTTTTTATCTACCAAATAACCCTGTAGACCACCTTTTTTCATTACATAACCAACTGGTTTTACTTTACCTTTGGTCTCTGCAAGATATGTGTCATGAGTTGCGAACCAACCGTTCACCCACAAATCTACATCTCCCTGAGCTGCTGCCACGTAAAAAATGGAGGGCTTGATTGCTTTTAATTTTTTGATTTTGTAACCTATTTTTTCTAAGGCTAATTTGTAAACCTCTGCTTGGAAATACCCTGTATCCCAATTTGCTTTGGCCATTTTGATTTCTTTTGCTTGAGCCAGTGTTGATCCAAATAGTAATATGGATAAACAAATGAGTGCTCTTAGTGTTTTCACTGTGTTCCTTCCGTTGTATTTTGGTTAATGATTCTTAATTTTAACACGTATGCGCAGTT
Organism: uncultured Pelagibacteraceae bacterium; assembly: GCA_963925905.1. Taxonomy (GTDB): domain Bacteria; phylum Pseudomonadota; class Alphaproteobacteria; order Pelagibacterales; family Pelagibacteraceae; genus IMCC9063. The sequence continues at coordinate 16,441 of CAWUVR010000039.1, read as the reverse complement.
AATGTAACCGCAATACAACCAGAAAGTATGTTTTAGCACATCTTGTGTTTAATTTCTGCTAAATGGAAGATATGTACATTTTTTTGATTTATTTTTTTTGTTAGTTAAAAACTAGGATGACGACCTCTTTTAATTATGGGGTCATTGATCGTACCCTAGCTGTTGTTTACTCAATCCAAATTAAGACACAATCCTTTAAGCTATAAAAAAATTCGTGAGCAAATCCGAGCTCGATTGAAAAGAGCTAGCCATTAAGTTGTACGGGAAAATTTATTTAAGCAATATCTTCACCACAATTGAACCAAGATCCGAAATTAAATCTATCTTGTTTTAACTTAAACAAAGAAAAACAAATGAAAAAAATGACAGCTCTAATGCTAGTACTAGCATTAAACCTTGGAAGCATCGCCTATGCTGCTGAGGAAATTTCTAAAGACCAATATATTGAAAAAGCAGTTGCTTCTGGAATGGATTCTGGAGCTGCCGAAGATAAATTTTCTGAACTTGATAAAGATCAAGATGGAAAATTAAGCACTGACGAGCAAAAATAATCGTCTAATTTTATTAACTGCGGGGTAACCTGTTCCCCGCAGTTAAACATCAAACACTTCAAAAAATTATAGACAGCAAATCGACTTTACTGTTTACTATTTGTACATGCGTTTTTGTATTATCGTCATAAGCTTTATTGTTTCTCTTAGCTCTTATGCAAATGCTGTCACCCTTACTAAAATTTTAGAAGAAGCCAATCAATACACCGTCAAAATTCAAAACTCTATTGAGAAACCTTATGTTGAAGATGGATATGCAGGAAGAGGAACTGGATTTTTAGTCGATAAAGCAAATGGATTAATTCTTACCAATGCTCATGTATCTGGATCTTCCCCTGCCATTAATGAAATTAATTTTAAAAATAGAAAACCAGTATCAGCCAAACAAGTATATATCGATCCTGAATTAGATCTTGCGATTATTAAAGTAGATCCTAGTTTAATTCCCAAAAATGCTAAAGAAGCACAGTTAGATTGCTCCGGCAATTATCAACAAGGAGAAGATGTGGTAGCTTTTGGCCATCCCTATTCCAAGGATTTTACTTTAACTAGAGGAATTATTTCTAGTATCCGCTATGAAAAATTAGCTATGTTTGAATCCATTCAAACTGATGCTCCGATTAATCCTGGAAATTCTGGAGGTCCTTTAATTAATATTAGTACGGGAAAAATTATTGGTATTTCTAGTTTTGGTCTAAAAAATACTCAGGGCTTAAATTTTGCGCTACCTGCCCATCACATCTGTACCATTGTAAAATTATTTCAAGAAGGCAAAGACCCTTCACCTTTAAACTTTAATGTTTTATTTGCATCCAATGACAACTTGGGCAGCTATCTAAAAGTATCGATGATTTTATCGAAAAAGAATATTTTAAAGCCTGGTGATATTATTATTAAAGCTAATGGTATTGCTGTGAAAAATCCTACGGCTCTTGTTACGGCGACTAGAGGAAATAATGCGGTCAAACTTGAAGTTGTCAGGGAAGGTAAAATCAAAAAGCTAAATACGACCTTACAACCCAAAGGTTCTTTAACCAAAAGAGTAGGGATTGTTGTTTCTGATGCCTTGATTGCAAATAAATTTACCGCCACTTACTCTGGTGTTTCCGAAGAAGTCTATAATCCTAATCATAATCTAGTAGTGCAAAGCGTCGAAGCTGGAATTGCTAAGGGTGTATTAAAAGAACGAGATATTATTATATCCATTGACGGCAAAATGATTGCTGATGTGATTGAGCTTGAAAAATATTTAAAAGACAAAAAAAGCGTAGAACTCATTTTACGCAGTGTGTCTAATTTCAATAACAAAAGCATCTTTTACGATCGTTTTGAAACATTAAAAATAGAAGATGTTCAGTTGTTAAAATTTAACTAGCCTGGGCTTCTTGGTCCCGCCTCTTATAATTAAAGTACCCAATCAATCCCAGTAACATAAATGCAAATGGATAAACAATTCCTTTGTCAGGGCGATCTGGGTTTCTTGTCTTCAATTCGTCTATAATATCGCCTATTTCGATACCTAATTTTTTAGCAATTCCGTTCCACTTCAAGGTATCCACAATTAATTTGCCTTCTTTATTAATGACATCAACGCCCATTTCTTTAATGGTAAAGAACTTGCTAAACTGACCTTCTTTTAATTCAAATAACTTATATCTAGGACCATAATTAGTTTCTCTTGTAACTTTTAATCTAATGGTTTCATCTGGTTTGAAAGTTGCATCCTGAATATTTTCTGCTGTTAATTTTTTTTCATTAAATTCTGGATAGAATTGATCGATAATAAATCCAGGTCTAAACAAAGCCATCGCAATAGCTAAAAAAACAATAATTTCATACCAGCGCATACGGCTAACGAACCAGCCTTGCAAAGCTGCCGAAAACACCAAGATAGCTACTAGGGAGGTGATAATAACTGTGGCTCCATGAAACCAACTTTCTATCCCAATAAATAAAAGCTCATGATTAAAAATAAAAACAATCGGTAAAATTCCTGTTCTTAAACTATACCAAAATGCTTGAACTCCGGTTCTGATAGGATCGGCTCCTGAAATAGCTGCTGCCGCATAAGATGCTAAGCCAACAGGTGGAGTCACATCTGCCATCAGACCAAAATAAAACACATACATATGAACAGCGACTAAAGGGAAAATATATCCAGAGGCATTACCAACCTCAACAACTACATTGACCATTAATGTTGCCACTACTAAATAATTAGCGGTAGTAGGTAATCCCATTCCCAAAACAATACACAAGAAAGCAGTCAGAGCCAGCAAGGTCACCACATTGCCTCCTGAGATGGCTTCAACAATGAGGATTAGACTATTGCTCAAACCTGTTGAGGATACAGCGCCAACAATAATTCCAGCAGAAGCAACTGCAATAGCAACTGCGGTCATGTTCACTGCACCTTTTTCAAAGCCAGTTAGTACGTAATTGAAAGAAACTTTCAAAGCATCAACTAAAGAGTGACCATTTTTTTTTGCTTCGAATAATTCTTTAAGAACAATGACACCAATTAATGCAAAGATAGAATAAAAAATAGAAGAAGTGGCAGTCCAATGCTCAACTAGAAGCAAATAAATTAAAACAAAAATAGGAATTAAATAATGAACTCCTTTTCGAAAAGTTTTTCCTAAAGGTGGAATTTCACTTTCCGGAAGACCTTTAATATTTAATTTCATCGACTCTAAATGAGAAATATAAAAAAGAGCAATATAAGAAATAAGAGCAGGCAAAATTGCATGAATAACTACTTGCGTATAAGAAATGCCAAGTAGTTCTGCCATAATAAATGCGGCGGCACCCATGATAGGTGGCATTAGTTGTCCATCCACTGATGCAGCAACTTCTATTGCTCCAGCTTTGACTGCGGTCATTCCTGTTTTTTTCATAATAGGAATAGTAAAGGTTCCGGTGGTGACGGTATTGGCAACAGAAGAACCTGAAATCATGCCAATTAATCCCGAAGAAAGAATAGCAGCTTTTGCTGGACCTCCCCTCATCCTACCCACCAAAGCAAAAGATAAATTTAAAAAATACTTACCTCCTCCAGCAGCATCCAAAATGGATCCAAATAAAACAAATAGAAAAATAAAACTAACAGAAACGCTAATGGGTATGCCAAAAATCGCCTCTCCGCCTAACCAATGATAGCCCACTAATCGTTTAATAGATAAGCCTGGGTGAGAAATTAACTCTGGCATAATTCTTCCAAAAATAGAAAATAAAATAAAAACTAAAGAAATAATAACTAAGGGCAAACCAATCACTCTTCGTGTTGCCTCTAGCAACAACAGGATTCCGACAGTTCCGAGAATTACCTCATAAGGAATCTCAAAACCAAACAAAAGAATATTCGCCATCACGCCTTGGCGCTTAACTAGACCGTCGTATTGAAACAATAAATATAGCGTTGCTATCAAGCTCAAACCGACGAAAATATAATCAAGAATTTTAATATTTTGTGTTTGTTTTGATTTAGTTGCTGGATACAACAAAAAACATAGCGTCATAGCAAAAGCCAAATGAATTGCTCTTGCAGGAACATCGATAAACTGACCAAAATTAAAAATAAAAGGAAAAGGACTGGCAAACCACAACTGAAACATTGTCCAACTAATAGCAATGATAGCAACTAGTTTTAAATTCCAACCCGACAACCTTCTTTTGTTAGCGCTCTCTTCGTCGAGTTGCTCTAAATAATCTGGTTTATTTTTTTCTGTAGTGGAGGTCATAAAAATAGAAAAAAAAAAGGCCCAGAAAAACTGGGCCTTTTAATTTAAAACGTTACTTACATTAAGCCTTTTTCTTTATAGTATTTGATTGCTCCAGGATGAAGCGGTGCTGACAAGCCATCTTTGATCATTTTTTTTGGATCAAGATTTGCAAAAGCTGGATGTTGTTTTTTGAAATCTTCTAAATTTTCAAAAACAGTTTTTACCAGGCTGTAGACCATGTCATCAGATACTTTGGCACTTGTTAGCACAGAAGCCATCACACCAAAAGTAGTTACATCTTTATCAGATGTTTTGTATGTACCTTTTGGAATTGTAGCAAATGCATAGTAAGGTTCTTTTTTTACCATGTCTTTCACTACTGAATCGGTTAAGTTTACAATGTATGCACCACAACCATCTGCTGCTTGTGCAACACCTGCATTAGGAACACCTACCGTATAACCAAATGCATCGATCTTACCGTCACAAAGTGCTCCGGCTTGTTCTGAAGAAGTTAGTTCAGAAGTAGATCCGAAAAAACCTTTAGTTGCTTTATGTTTTTCCATTAAAACTTCAAAAGTTCCTCTTTGACCAGAACCTGGGTTTCCGATGTTAACTTTTTTTCCTTTCAAAGAATTCCAGTCTTTAATTCCTGATCCTTTTCTCGCAATAATTTGGAAAGGCTCTGGATGAGCTGAGAATACAGATCTCAAATCTTTGAATGGTTTAACTTTGTCAGGTTTTGTTCCGTTATAAGCGTGGTAACCCCAGTCTGACTGAGCCACACCAAATTGAAATTCACCTTGTTGGATTTGACCGATGTTATAAGTCGATCCTCCAGTAGACGGTGCTGCACAACGATACGCTGTTTTAGCTCCATCTTTTCTACCATGGTCAGAAGATTGTATCTTCGCAACCATTTTGCAAATAGCACTACCAACTTGGAAATATACTCCAGTGGCTCCGCCTGTTCCAATAGTCATAAATTCAGCAGACTTAGCAGTCACTGAAAATGGCAAACTCAAAGCTAAAATACTTAAAGCACCAACTACGGAAGATATTAGTTTTTTCATAATGTCCCCTTTTTGTTGTTGTTTATTTGAAGCTTAAGGTACAAATTACCAGCCTAAAGGACAACCCTTTACTTGTTAGACCAGTCGGTGATTTTTTGAATTCCTTCGATAATTTTAGGTGCATATAACACCAGATCTTTTTCTTCTAACTGTGTTTTGGTATAAGAATATTCAAGAAATTTTTTTCCATCAAAGTCTACAAAACCAAGTCTGAATAGTAATTTACTTTTATCAAATCCAAAATCAGAACCTGGAAGAACTGCAACTCCGGTTTCTTCCAGCAAGACCTTGCAAAGCTCTTCTGAGGATTTAAATCTGTGTGGTAACAATTTGGTGAAATCCGGCATGATATAAAAGCCACCTTCTGGTTGGGCTACTTCGATATTGTTAGTCTTTAATTTTTTATAACAATAGTCTCCTATCAATTGTAAAATTCTTCTTGAGTGGTCTAAATATTTGCTCTGGTCTGATTCATAGGCACTAACAGCTGCATACTGAACTGGAGCAGAAGCAGCACTGTAGGTTTCGCTTGCCAGTACCTGCATGGTTTGGTTCAAAGCCGACAACGAATCTGGTATTGCAAAAAAACCTAATCGCCATCCACCGGCGCCACACCATTTGCTTAATCCATTGCTAATAATGGTTTTTTCAGGGTAGTACTTGGCTATAGATTCGTACTGATCTGAAAAATTCAGGTCGGAGTAAATTTCATCAGACAAAACAATAACATTATTTTTTTTAAAAATTTCAGCTAGATCTTGTAAATTTTTAGCATTGGTTCCAGATGGGTTGTTAGGAGTGTTTAGAATAATAATTTTATGCTTGGTGGTAACAAGACTTAAGACTTTTTCCATTTCTTCTGTTGTTACGTGCCAATTATTTTCTATTTTAGTTTGTACCCAATGAACTTTATTTTTAGAGATAATAGCTTGTGGATCATATGATACCCAGCTGGGAGCAGGTAAAATAATATCTCCTTCAAAGGCTAGCTGAAGTAAAAACATTAACTGTTTAGTTCCCGGACCAACAAAAATACTATCTGTGCTAAAATGCTTTAGTCCTTTTTGTTCTAATGTTTTTGCAATAGCTTGGCGCAATGGGGCCAATCCATTCACAGGCAAATAATCTTTTTGAAAAGCATTTTTTTTTAGCTCCTCAACAATATTCTGAGGAACAGGAAATGGTGATTGGCCAAAACCAAATTTGTAAATTTTTCTTCCCTCTTGTTCCATTTTTTTGCTTTGCTCATTAATAAGCAAGGTGGAAGATGGCTGGAGATTGGATAGGTATTCCTTAATAAACATTATTAACAAAATAATTACACCCTAAAACATCGAAATGAAACTTTATTTATTTTTATTGCCAGATGATTGGTTACTCCGCTAAATTTTTTTTCAACCTCTAGGAGTGTTTTTTATATAAGTAAAAAAACTATAAATTGATACTATCCCAATCATTAAAAATTATGCCAACTAATCTAAAAAAAAATTCGAAGCAGTTCTTGGTTGTTCTATTTTCTACCCTCTTTATGCCACTAATCATTAGTATATTGCATTCATGATGGATAATTTTTTATGGAAAGCCAGTGAAGACAAAATCAATCAATCTAATATATTTAAATTTTGCCAATACTTAGATAAAAAAAATATTCTACCTCTTACCAAAAATTATGCCGAACTTTGGAAATGGTCGGTTGGATCTCTGGATGTTTTTTGGTCCGCTTTTTGGGATTTTTCAAATATACAAGGAACCAAAGGGAAGAAAATTTACAACAAAGATTCTATTTTTTATGAAAGTCGTTTCTTTTCAGATGCCAAGCTAAATTTTGCTAAAAATCTTTTGGTTAAAAAAAATAATGAAACTGCAATTCATTTTAGGGGTGAAAATGGGTACGAAAAATCTATTACTTGGAATAATCTTTATAATAATGTTTGTAAATTATCCCATTGTCTACAATCTCTGGGTTTACACAAAAATGACCGTGTAGCAGCCTATGTTCCCAATAGTATTGAAGCTATTACGGGACTATTAGCGACTTCTAAGAATGGTTATATCTGGTCTTCCTGCTCTCCTGATTTTGGAATTCAGGGAGTAGTTGATCGTTTCTTGCAAATACAACCTAAAATATTAATTACCTGCGATTACTATTTCTATAATGGGAAAAAAATATCTCTCTTAGATAGGATAGATTCTATTCTTGAAAAAATACCCTCTATACAGAAAGTTATTATCTATTCTTATGAAGACAATAAAACATTTCCTGATAATTATTTATCGCTAGAAGATATCTTTCTAAACAACCCATTAGATGAGACATTTGAAGAATTTGATTTCAATCAGCCTTTATATATTTTGTATTCCAGTGGAACTACGGGGGTGCCTAAGTGCATTGTGCATGGGGCTGGCGGATCGTTAATTCAACAAAAAAAAGAGTTGCTTCTTCACTGCGATATAAAAAATAATGATAATATTTTTTATTTTACAACAACTGGTTGGATGATGTGGAATTGGCTGGTTGCCGGCTTGTCTTGCGGAGCAAGTATTAAATTATATGATGGCTCACCTTTTTATCCTACCAAAGATGCTTTGTTTCAATATTGCGAACAGCATGAATTTTCCTTATTTGGATTGAATGCCAAATACATTGATTTCTTAAAGAAAGAAAAATTCTCAGCAGAAAATTATAATCTCGATAAATTAAAAATCATAACCTCCACAGGCTCGCCGCTTGTTAAGGAGAGTTTTGAATACGTCTACCAAAACATTAAACAGGATGTTCATTTGTCTTCCATTAGCGGTGGAACAGATGTGGTGGGATGCTTGGTTATGGGTAATATTTTGGACAAAGTATATGCTGGAGAAATTCAAGGCCCAGCTTTAGCTATTGATGTTGCTATTTTTGATGATAATGGAAATGAAATTACTAATCAGGAAAAAGGTGAGCTTGTAGTGAAGCAGCCTTTTCCCTCTATGCCAGTAGGATTTTGGAATGATGAGGAAAGAAAAAAAATGAAGGCAGCTTATTTTGAAAAATATCCTAATGTTTGGCACCACAGCGATTACATTCAAAGAACTATTAATCATGGTTTTATTATTTATGGAAGATCGGATGCTACCTTAAAACCTGGAGGTGTTAGAATTGGAACGGCAGAGATTTATCGACAAGTTGAGTTATTTGATGAAGTTTTGGAATCTGTCGTTATTGGTCAAGATTACGATAATGATGTGAGAATTGTTCTTTTCTTAAAAATGAATGGCAAAGCCTTACTGACTTCAGAATTAATTCAAAAAATAAAATCAACTATTAGAATTAACTGTTCTCCTAGACACGTTCCTGCAATCGTACTTGAATGTCCGGATGTTCCAAGAACTAAAAGTGGAAAAATTGTTGAAATTGCAGTTAAAACTATTGTTCATGGAAAAAAAATAAACAATTTAGAATCTATTGCTAATCCAGAAAGCTTAAGTTTTTTTCAAAATTTAAAGGAACTAAAGTAGGTTATCGTTCAACACAAAGAGCAATACCCATGCCACCGCCGATACATAAAGTAGCCAAACCTTTGTGAGCATCTCTTTTGATCATCTCATGAATTAAAGTCACCAGTATTCGAGTACCAGAGGCGCCGATTGGATGCCCGAGAGCAATAGCACCACCATTGATATTTACTTTTTCCTCCGGAATAGAAAGGGTTTTGATAACAGCAATACTTTGTGCAGCAAAAGCTTCGTTGATCTCAAAAAGATCAATGTCATTTATGGACCAGCCTGCAAGATCTAATGCTTTTTTTACCGAAGGTATTGGACCAGTGCCCATTAATGCAGGATCTACACCGCAACTTGCCCAAGATTTGATTGTAACCAGCTCCTTTAAACCTCTTTTTTTGGCTTCTTGGGTGGACATTAGGGTGACTGCTGCTGCCCCGTCATTAATACCAGATGAATTTCCAGCTGTAACCGTTCCTTCTTTTGCAAAAGCTAGCTTTAATCTAGATAATGCTTCTAGATTAATTCCTTCTCTAGGATGCTCATCTTTACTAAAATTTATTTCTGCATTTTGAGATTTAATTTGAAAAGCAACTATCTCGTCCTTAAATCTATTTTCCTGTTGGGCCTTAAGCGCTTTGTGCTGAGACATTAAAGCAAAATTGTCCTGCTCTTTTCTAGTAACTTGAAATTTATTTGCAACATTCTCAGCTGTGATACCCATGTGGCAATCATTAAACGCATCCCACAAGCCATCCTTGATCATTGTGTCGACAATTGCCGAATCCCCAATTTTTTTTCCATCTCTTAAATGAATAGAGTGTGGAGCTAGTGACATATTTTCTTGTCCGCCCGCAATAATTATATTCGCGTCTCCTATTGCTATACTTTGAAATCCAGAAACAACAGAACGAATACCAGAACCGCAAACTTGATTAATTGTATAGGCAGGTTTTTCTTTAGGAATTCCAGATTTGATGGCAGCTTGCCTAGCAGGGTTTTGCCCAGCCCCTCCCGTTAACACCTGACCCATAATAACTTCGTCTATATCTTCATTTTTTAATCTAGATCTTTTGATCGATTCGGAGATAACAGCAGCACCCAGTTCGTGGGCAGGGACGTTTTTTAATGATTTTCCTAAAGAGCCAATAGCGGTTCTTGTTGCTGATGTGATCACTACTGAATTTGTCATGATGTGAATATACAGACTTAATAAGATTAATAGCAATATTTAATTTTTAAGTGCTTTTTTGCAGTATTAAAACAAATAATAATATTGATGAATGATAAAAAGTAGTAAAGATATTAATGATTGTGCTCGCCTTTTAAATCTTTTTTAATATCTTCGTGATCTCCAGCCACAATATGATGTTTTGATTTCACAATATATTTATCGAGAATAGGAATTAAAGATAAAGGAATTATACCGCCGAGAACAATTCCAAGTGTTGCTGATTTTAAATCCGGATCTAACATCGAAGCAATGAAGTCAGCAATCACGTGAGCAATAACAACTCCAAAAATTCCAGCAATGTAACCGTTGGATGAAATTTTTAACAAACGGTTGATACTCCAACCTGAATAAAAGCCAATCAAGGGTATAATGGTGTGAACTAAGCCAAATACAAATCCACGAAATAAATCTATTTCTTGTAAAAAATGTAAAAACTCAGGTAGTTGGTGCGAATGTTCCATTAAGCACAACCTCTGCAAATCGTTGAAACTTCTACTTCATAATTAGAAAAAGAATATTTTTTTAAAGTAATTTTTTTTAATATATTAGTAAACAATTCTGACTTAAGCTCTTCCGTATCTCCACACTTTTTGCATATGGCAATTGCAGGATTATGCTCTTTGTGGTGGTTATGATTACAAAGTAAAAAAGTTTTGTTTTGATTTGATTTATGAACAATGCCTTTCTCCATCAAATCGTTTAATGCTCTATACACGGTCATAGGCTGAACTTTTTTCTTTTTATTGAACAACTCTAAAATAGCATAAGCAGTTAACGACTGATCTGATTGCTTAATGATGTTTAAAACCATATCTGAATTTTTCATATGTGATGTTATAACATAACATTTTAGAAATAGTCAATAGATCCTAAGTAGCTTTTTGGTAACTATAATTTCTAGTGTTTATGAAAATATTGAGAAACTAGATAGTTTTCATATCGATGACAAAACGATATTTCACATCGCTTTTTAGCATACGCTCAAATGCGGTGTTGATGTACTTCATAGGGATAGTCTCGATGTCAGAGACGATTTTATGTTTGGCACAAAAATCTAACATTTCTTGGGTCTCTTTAATTCCACCGATTAAAGATCCTACTAACTGTCTGCGTTTTAATACTAAATTAGCAGGATTAGTAGCAGGATGCGGAGAATTGGGAACTCCCACTAAACACATCGTGCCATCTCTTTTTAATAGATTTAAATATTGATCAATATCGTGAGGCGCAGCAACCGTGTCTAAAATAAAATCAAAAGTTAAAGCGTGTTTAGCCATATCTTTAGCATTATTAGAAACTATCACTTCTTTCGCTCCTAATTTTTTTGCATCCGCTGATTTATTTTTAGAAGTAGTGAAGACCACCACATGTGCTTTCATTGCTTTGGCAATTTTTACCGCCATATGCCCTAGCCCACCTAGACCAACTACTCCGACTTTTTGTCCAGCTGTTACTTTCCATCTTTTTAAAGGTGAGTAGGTAGTAATTCCAGCACACAGTAACGGAGCTGCTGCAGCTAAATTTAATTTTTTCGAAATTTTTAAAACAAATTTTTGACTGACCACAATCGCATCTGCATAACCACCGTAAGTTACTTCTTTAGTTTTTGGATCTTGACTGTTGTAAGTGTAAGAGACGCTATTGCAGAATTGTTCTAAGTGATCTTTGCAATCTTTACAGTTACCACAAGAATCTACCATGCAACCTACTCCCACATAGTCACCTACTTTAAATTTTTTTACACTCTTGCCTGTTTTTACAACCTGACCAACTATCTCATGCCCTGGAACCATAGGAAACATCGAGTGACCCCATTCGTTACGAGCTTGATGGATGTCGGTATGACAAATGCCGCAATACATAATTTTAATTTGAACATCGTTAGTTCCCGGCTCTCTTCTTTGAATGGTAAATGCTTGTAATGGTTTTTTAGGATCTAGTGCTGCAAAAGATTTTGTAGGAAACATAAGGGTAAATAATCAATTTATTGGTTAAAAAGTCAATCTAACAAAAATTATACCACGATCAAAGCTAATTAATGTTGGTAATAAAATTTTATTTCAGTGATTGAACTTTGTGGTCAGTTACTTTGCAGCGTTGAAAGCAATAAAAACCATTCCTAAAGAATGGATAAAAAAAACTGAAAAATTTAAATAATTAATATAGAATCACCTCATGATTAATAAAATATCTCAAATGCTAACAGACACAGCCAATATTCTATTTGACGATACCAAAAACGATCTAAGAGCCCTTCCAAAAACAGTGCGACTCCAGTTGTTAATCGTATTGAGTGGCGTATGGTCTACTGCTTTTAGTTTGTGGATTTTTACTAATGTATTTTTTGTAACAGGATGGGTGATTACTCTCATATCTCACTTGTTAGTTATTTTTGCAGCGTATTACACGTTCAAACAATTTCATAACGCTAAAGAATTTAGAATAAATTCGCAATATCATACAACGACTAGATCTAGACAAAATCTTTGGATTGCAGGTAAAAAAATAGAACTACCTAAAAATGATCCAGGTGGCGAGCACGAATAAAATCATATCTGCTGTTGGTTAAGATATTAGTTACTTTTCTTAATAAAATTTATAATACTTTTTTCTAGCGTAGCACTGATGACGAGTGTTCCTTGCTCATTGGGATGAATGCCATCACTTTGATTAAGATCAGGTTGCATCGCAACTCCTTCTAATAAAAAGGGAATAAGCGGTAATTTGTATTGAGCAGATAAGGATGGATAAATCTGATCAAAGTTTTTTTTATAATCTGCTCCATGAGTTGTCGGAGCCAACATTCCAGCCAAGATTACTTTAATATTTTTGGCTTGTGCAGCTTGAATAATATTGTCTAAATTATTTTTTGTTTCTTTAGGATTGATACCTCGCAACATATCATTAGCGCCCAATCCTAAAACCAATAAATTAATATTAGGTTCTTCCAAAGTCCACTTCACTCTATTCCATCCACCCGAAGAAGTGCTTCCAGAAACACTGCCGTTAATAATTTTGATATTATAACCCTTTGTTTGCAGGTTGCTTTCAAGGACCGTTGATAACTGCTGTTCTTTTGGCAAGCCGTATCCGGCCATCAAACTATCTCCCACTAACACCACTTTTTCTTGTGCTGAGGCTGTTATGCTCACTAGACACAGTAGCATAATTTTAATAATTAAACTTTTATTCATGTCCACTCTTCTTAAATTAAAAAAGGTCAATCTTAAATACCAAACAGGAAAAGAAGTCATAAAAGTTTTACAAAACATTAGTATTGAAACCAAAACAAAAGAAACCATCTCTATTGTAGGAGAAAGTGGCTCTGGAAAAACCAGTCTGATCATGCTGATTGCAGGATTAGAGAAGGCAACTTCAGGAAAGATCTTTTTTCAAGATCGGGACATTGCCAAATTAAAGGAAGATGAGGTCTCAGAGATTAGACGAAAACATATAGGAATTATTTTTCAGTCTTTTTATTTAATTCCAAACTATACAGCTTTAGAAAATGTTGCCCTCACTTTAGAATTAAATAAATTTACTAAACCTAATGAACGAGCCAAAGAATTGTTAGATCGTTTTGGTCTCAAGCATCGCTTGCATAATTTGCCTAGTCAATTATCGGGTGGAGAACAACAACGAGTTGCCATTGCACGCGCTATTGCAATGAAACCAGAATTAATTTTAGCAGACGAACCAACTGGAAACTTGGATAGTGATAACTCGGTAATGATTGCGGATATTTTATTTAAATATGTCAAAGAAGAAGGCTCTTCTTTAATTATGGTGACCCATGATCCTAAACTAGCCAACCGAGCAAAAAGAAAAATTAAAATTAAAGATGGGAACATTGCTTAAATCCACAGAGCTAGGCTTAATTGTTACATATGCTCTAAGAGATTTGGGCAGAAACTATAAAAAGATTTCTAGTATTGTGATTACTCTTTTTATTAGCTTATTCGTCTTAAGTTCTATTTTAACTATTGAACAAAGTTTAAAAAAAGAACTAAACGATAACTCGAGAGCCTTACTCGGAGGAGATCTTGAAATTGATTACAATAGAATTCCAGGCAATCTAACTTTAGTAAATAAAGTAAAAGAATTTGCGACCATCTCCCAGATGGTGGAGTTTAGCACGATGATCTCCACTAACTATAAAGACAACAACCAATCTTTATTTACCAGAATTAAAACCGTAGATGAGCACTATCCTTTGTATGGAGAGGTTGTGTATGAGCCACCAGGAGCGTTAAAAAGAATTCACCAGGAACAAAATGCTATTTTAGTAAACGAAAACATTTACAAAACCTTACAACTACAAGTGAATGATAAGATCAAAGTTCAAGATCAGCTCTTTACTGTAGTAGGCATGATCAAGTCCGTTCCTGATGTTAGTGGCTTTGTCGCTTTTGGTGATTTTGCTTTAGCAGGCAAACAAACCTTGGAATTGTTGCAATTAAACAATTTAGGAAGCTTCTTAAACCATGAATACAAAGTTCGTTTTCCAGAAGGAGCCAATATTCAAGAAATGAGAACTAGAGTTCAAGTATTGTTTAAAGAAGATAGAAAAGTAATTTTAAAATACCCAGAAAATTCAGCCAGTGGATTAAAGAGAGTAATCAATAACTTTTCTCAGTTTCTATCCTTAGTTTCTATTAGTGCGATGCTGATTGCTGGCATAGGAATTGCTAATACCCTGCTCTCTTTTATCAATCAAAACAACATGTCTATTGCCGTGAGAAAAGCTCTTGGCTTTAACTCACTCCATATCAAGGCAATTTACTATTTACAGTTACTTGTCTTATTAAGCATCGTTAGCATTTGTGCTTATGGGCTAAGCTTTTTGCTAGTTCCTCTTGCAGATGGTTATTTATCTTCTAGTTTGGGACTTAACATTAAGCCTATTTTTTCTTTTACTAATTTTTCTAAAATATTTTTAGTGGGTCTCTTGGTATTAATTATTTTTTCTATTCCAACCATTAATGCCATCGATCAAGTTAAGGCTTCCAATCTATTTAGAAATGTATTTCAAAATTTACAGTTTTTTTATACCAAAACATCTATTGTGGTAAGTTTGTGCTTATTGGCACTGCTTATCCTGCTATTTACCTTAGGTTCGGCAAGACCCCTTTATAGCTTGGGTTACTTTGTGGCTTTCTTTGTTTGTTTGATAGTTTTTTTCTTATTATCAAAGCTTATTATTTATTTGTTAAAAATGTTAAAAGACACTTCTAATATTTCTTTAAAAGTATCGGTTAAGAATATCACTCAAACCAAAAGCATTACTCCCATTACTATTATGTCTTTAGGCTTAGGCGTAACTTTGCTTTTAACCTTAGCTTTAGTGGGTACTAATTTTAAAAGAGAAATAGCAAAATCTATTCCTGATATTGCGCCAGATTATTTTTTCCTAGGAATCCAAAATGGCGAAAAAGATAAGTTTACAAATGCTATTGTTACGATGGATCCGAATGTTACTTTGGAAATAGTTCCTATTGTTTCTTCTGCAATTTCTAAAATCAATGGAGTGGATCCTACTTCCTATATTACCGCTGAGAATGATAGTTATTGGGTGATTGGTAGAGAACGACGTTCCTCTTGGGTCGACGAACCTCCCAAAGACAATCCTATCCTCCAAGGGAAGTGGTGGGATCTTAACCAGCCAAAGCAGTTACAGATTTCTTTAGATGGAAAAGTTGCAAAAGATCTCGGAATAAAACTGGGAGATATTTTTACTCTTAATATTTATGGAAGAGATATTGAAGGCAGCGTTGTTAACTTTAGAGATGTCGATTATCGAGACCTCAGTATTAATTTTGCTATGTTATTTAACCCTCAATTTGCACAAAATATTCCACATGAATATTTAGCAACTGCCAAATTTAAAGACCCCAACCAATTCAATGAAGCAACGATGCTGAAGGTCTTACCTAGTCTCTCCATGATCAAAATTGCTGATTACCTAACCAAAGTAACTGATATATTAAACAAAATATTCATTGCGGTTATTCTTATCTCAGCGATTACTATTATTATTGGGCTAATTGTAATCTCAAGTGCCATCATGGTTCAAGGGAAAGTAAAAGAATTCCAAAATTTAGTCTTTAAGATTTTAGGTTTTTCCAAAAGAGAAGTGGTCATGTCTTCTATTATTGAGTTTGTAATTATTTTTTTATCGGTCATATTAATTTCTGTATTCTTTGCAACGATTGGTTCTAGATTTGTCATTCAAACTATTTTTAATTTAGTTTGGCTATTTGATTTGAAAGTATTATGTTATCTTGGAGGTTCTATTGGATTGGTTACTTTGATCCTTATTATGCTAACTAATTTAAAATATTTAAATCCTAAGGTTTATCCTTTAATTAGAAATCAATA
>CAWUVR010000038.1:0-7540 GCA_963925905.1 uncultured Pelagibacteraceae bacterium | reverse complement strand
TGTAGACCTTTCACCATGCCCTCCTGGCTTTTCATTGTGCATCATTAACTTCCAAATTTTTTCAGGACTAAAATTAGTTCCTTCGTCGTTAAGGATCTCCTTGGATTTTGCTTCTTGTATTCTTGGGATAAATCTTTTTTTTAATAATTCGCTAACTGCGTATCTGCCATTAGAATGAAAACCATAACCAACTACTTGCTCTCCATTGATTTTCTGATCGGTTTTTATTGCTACTACGCTGCAATCCATTTTGGAAAAATCGATATAAGCATTTTTTATTGCTGAACTAATGGGTACAACTTGTTCAATAACTTCTGTAATTTTCATAGATTGTATTAATATCGTTTAATGCCTAAACCACAATCCTACTGGCAGAGGCACTTGTAATAAATTTTTAAAACCAAAATATAACAAAAGAACAAAAATTGTTCCTGCCGTCATAAAAAAAATCTTTTGTTTAATAGTGGTTTTGTTTTCACAGTTAATCAAAACTAACAAGTTAAAAGCAATTAAGCTCGTAATAATAAAACCAGACCTCTCCAAAAAATAAATCCAGCCAAAAAATACAATAACTAATAAAATAATCTTTAACTTCAAAACTGAATCGTTATGAATTTTAATTTCTAACTTAAAAGATCTCACTAATAGCAAAATTGATAAAAAAACCAAAATAGTAGCAATGGCTAATGGAAAAACAGCAGCAAAATCACTTAGTGTAGTTGCATCTAAATAAATAAGACCAGATAAAATAAAAAAAACAATAGAAGATATAAATGAAATTTTATCTTTAATCATTTATCAATACCTTTTTCTTAAAAAACTTTTCTTTTAATGTTGGATAAAACAATCCAACCAAAATCATAAATATAATAACAATAGAAATAGGTCTTCCAAAATAATTGGCGAATATTGCTTCTTGGGCATTTCCAATAATATAGGCTTGAACAAACCCCTGTTCTGCAATACTTCCGAGCACTAAACCCAAAACAATGGGAGATGCTTTAAATCCTGCTCGATTAAGAACCCATCCAATCAAACCAAAAAAGAACATGAAATAAACATTTAAAATACTATTTTCAATCGAATAGCTGCCAATAATCGTTAAAAAAATAATTGAGGGAATTAATATTTCTTTAGGAACTTTAATAATAAATTTATAAGCGTAACGACCCATCAATAAGCCTAGTGGCAACATAATAATAGTTGCTAAAGCTAATCCAAAAATGAAGGTGTAAACAATATCTGATTGCTGTGTAAACAAAGTATTTCCTGTTTTAATTCCTTGTATTAACAGGGCCCCCAATATGACTGCGTCTGGTGGTGTTCCTGGAATTCCTAAGCACAAAGTGGGAATAAATCCTCCTCCAACAGTTGCGTTATTTGCAGTTTCTGAAGCCACTAATCCTTCCGGCTCTCCTTTGCCAAAATTATCTTTATTTTTAGAAGTCCGCTTAGCTTCACCGTAAGATACAATACTAGCAATACTGCCCCCTGCTCCAGGGAGGATACCTATGAAAGTTCCAATCAAAGCTCCTTTGATTACTGCAAATTTATTTTTAGTCATAATAGAAAAAGATTCTACCAATCGCAGACTTTTAGGAGTTTCCGATTCATTTAAGTGCTTTCCTTTTAGACTGGTCAAATCCAAAATAACCGGGATACAAAATAGTCCTATCATGGCACTGACAATTTCTATTCCACTATTTAAAAAACCAATATTGCCAGTTAATCTCATATCTCCACCAACAACTGAGACGCCAATCATTGATAACAATAATCCCAAACAAGCTCCTATTAATGATTTTATGTTGTCTCCTTCTGCTAAAGTAGAAATTAAAGTAAGGCCCAATATTGCAAGCCAAAAATATTCTGTTGGGCCAAATGCTAATGAGATAGTTGCAAGCGGTGGCGCAAATAAAGCCAAGCAAATCACTCCAACCATGCCTCCCACAAAAGATGACATGCAACTTATAGACATCGCTAAATCACCATCTCCTTTTTTGGCCATGGCGTATCCGTCAAAAGTTGTTGCAACTGCGGATGGGGTTCCGGGTGTATTAATTAAAATTGCCGACCAAGACCCTCCAAAAATTGCTCCTGTGTAGATTGCTCCCAACACAATTAGAGCAGAAGATGGATTTAAAGAAAAAGTAAATGGAACTAAAACAGCAACAGCCATTGTTGCTGAAAGCCCTGGCAAGGCACCAATAATGATGCCTGCCATAACTCCTACAAATGCTAAGCTTACATTAATCAAACTTAGTGCGGATAAAAAATCCGCTAGTAGACTTGTCATCTAAATAATGAGCTTATTATTTAATTAAGCCTAAAGTTTTAGCTATAGACTCGTTTATTTTGATTTGCTCTGCCATAAACTTGCCTATCTGATCATGACCAATGTTTACAATCACATATCCGCCTGCTTCCATAGTTTTAACAAAGTTTTTATCAGCATTAATTTTCATTAATCTATCTGAAAGTTTTTTCTTTGTAGCTAGAGACGCTGATTTAGGAAGCGCATATCCTCTGTAAGCTCCTGAAACAATGTTATAACCTAGTTCTTTAAATGTAGGAACGTCTGGAAATGCAGGAAGTCTTTTCTCAGAAGCAACTGCAAGCATTCTAACTTGTTTTCCTTGCTTTGAAGCAACTGTTGAATAGCCAGCTGATCCTTCCACTTGTTTTCCTAACAATGCCTGAACCGCAGCCCCTGTTCCCTTGAAAGGAACGTACGTAGCTTTAATTCCAGCTTTTTCTAACTGAATAGTTAAAAGATGATTTGCAGAATAAGTTCCAGATCCTGACAAAGTTAATTTTCCAGGATTTTTCTTAGCAAATGCCACCAAGTCTTTAAAAGTTTTATGCGGGCTAGAAGCTTCTACAAGAATAGCATCTGGTGTGTAGTGAAAAAAAGTAAATACATTTAAGTCACTAGTTTTGTAACCAGCTTTTGCTTTATTGGCTATTGGTTGCATAATAATATGTGGAAGGTTTGCACCCATGATTAAACTTCCATCATTTTTTTCAGAGTTTAGTGATTGCCACGCAACTGCACCGCCACCACCTGGCTTATACTGAATCACCATATCTTCATTAAACATTTCTTTGTAATATTTTTGCTGCAATCGAGCAGTAACATCGGACTCTCCTCCTGGTCCAAATGGAATAATATTATTTACTTGAGCATTAGCTGAAGCTATGCCCATAAACAAAATAACCGAACTTACGATTAATTTGCTTATTATAGATTTTAATTTGATCATTTAGATCTCCCCTTGTTAGTTTGTTAAGCAATCTAATTACTATGCTTGCCGAGCTCAAGTCAATTAGAATTAAGTAAATAACTGTATCGAAAAATAAATTGAGTTATTTGTTATCCGTATTCTTTTTGAGTTGATAAAACCAATTTGTCTAGAAGGTTGATTGTTTTTTTTGCATCCGGAGCAGAGAAGTGCTTTAAAATTTTTCCTCTTCTTAAACTTGTAAAGCTCTCTATTTTTTTAAAAATAGTCTTTCCCTTATTAGTTAAGACAAGAATATTGCTTCTTTTGTCTTTTTCCTTCTTAATTTTTTTTATTAAATTTTTTTTTTCTAGAATTTTTGAAATTCTACTCACTAATCCTGGATCAATCCAGTGAACAGAGGTTATTTCGCTTAACGTAGTTTCGCCTCCAAGTTGTCCCATAATATTGATTGTGGTTATTTCAGAGTAACCGAGGCCCTCTGAACTAAAAAATTTGGTAGATTGAGATTTATAGAGGGTAAAAAGTTTATTAATTTTATACACAAAAGAAGATTTAACTTTTTTTAAATATTTTTGTTTTGATGTGATTATTTTATTTGACATGTCAAATACATTGAAATACATATCCTAGCACATGTCAAATACAGATTTTATAGTTCACGATAAAGAAGACAGCGTAGGCGTTGTTGTGGTTGAAAATACCCCCGAAAACCAAGAATGTACTGGTTGGGTGATGGAAGATGACAGCACTATCAAAATAAAAGCTAATGTAAAAATTCCCTTGGGACATAAAATTGCCCTTAAAGATTTCAAAACAGGAGATACAATTATTAAATATGGATATGATATAGGCAAAGTTGTAGCCGATATAAAAAAAGGCGACCACGTTCATGTTCACAACGTAAAAACAAAGAAATGGTAAAACAATAATTATGGCACTTCCAAAATCGTTTCAAGGATATAGAAGAGAAAATAAAAGAGTAGGAATTAGAAATCACGTAATTATCTTGCCAGTAGATGATATTTCTAATGCTTGTGCGGAAGCAGTAGCAAATAATATAAAAGGAACTGTCGCTATTCCTCATTCTTACGGCAGATTGCAGTTCGGTGCAGATTTAGAACTTTTTTTCAGAACGATTATTGGAACAGGAAAAAACCCAAATGTAGCAGCCGTTATAGTTATTGGTATTGAACCCAAATGGACACAAAAAGTTGTTGATGCAATTGCAGTAACTGGAAAACCAGTTGAAGGTTTTTACATCGAACGTCATGGCGATATAGAAACAACCATGAGAGCTTCCAGAAAAGCCAAAGATTTTTTACAGTGGGCTAGCGAAAAAACTCGAGAAGAATGTCCTATTAGTGATTTGTGGATTTCTACTAAATGCGGAGAATCAGACACAACATCCGGACTTGCGTCTTGTCCTACTGTTGGTAACATGTTTGACAAATTAGATAGTAGCAATGTTCATATGTGTTTTGGAGAAACTTCTGAAATTACAGGAGCAGAAACAGTTTGCGAAGCAAGAGCCAAAAATCCAGAGGTTGGAAAAAAATTCATGAAAACTTGGAATGAGTATAACGATTTCATTCTGGAAAATAAAACAAACGATTTATCAGACAGTCAGCCTACGGCTGGGAATATTGCGGGCGGCTTAACTACGATCGAAGAAAAAGCATTTGGCAATTTGCAAAAAATTGGAAAAACAATTAAATATATTGACGTCTTAGAACCTGCGGAAGAGCCGTCTAAAGGAGGTGGTTTGTACTTTATGGACACATCATCGGCCGCGGCAGAATGTGTAACCTTACAAGCAGCCGCTGGTTTTGTTGTTCATTTATTTCCAACAGGACAAGGAAATATTATTGGAAATCCCATTGAACCAGTGATTAAGTTGACTGCGAATCCATTAACGGCAAGAACCATGAGCGAGCATATTGATTTGGATGTGTCGGCAATTCTTAGAAGAGAAATGAATATGGACCAAGCTGGTGATGCTTTGATTAGTGAAACCATGAGAGTAGCTAATGGTCGAATTACATGTGCTGAAGCGCTAGGTCATAAAGAATTTGTAATTACCAAGCTATACCGAAGCGCATAGTTATTTTAAGAAATTAATTTTATTTTCTAATGCAAAAACTCTTAATCACAGAGATTATGGACGATGAAGAGGTCCAAAAATTACAATTAAAATTTGATACTATTTACGATCAAAACCTTTTTAACAACGAAGAAAAAATAATACAAATAATTCCTGAAATAGATGCGCTGATAGTACGAAATAACACATTAGTCAGCGAAGCAATCATTCGTGCTGCAAAAAATTTAAAAGTGATCGGTAGACTTGGTGTTGGCCTTAACAATATTAAAGTAGACCTATGCAAAGAAAGAAATATTAAAATCATTCCTGCGACTGGTGCTAATACAATTTCCGTTGCAGAATATGTTATTTCTTTTATGCTCGTTTTATCAAGAAAAGTATCTTTTTCTTCGGGTGAAGTTATCTCGGGCGACTGGCCAAGAGCTAAATTAATGAATGGTCGCGAACTATATAATCAAACTTTAGGTATTGTTGGATTTGGTGGTATTGGCAGATCCGTGTCTGCAAGAGCCAGGAGTTTTGGTATGAATATTGTAAGTTACGATCCCTTTATACAATCGCTAGAACCAGAATTTTCTTATGTACAAATGAAGTCTTTGGACAACCTATTGCTAGAAAGCGATATTATTTCTTTACATGTTCCTTTAAATTCAGACACAGAAAATCTTATAAATGAAAGCAAGGTACAATTAATGAAACAGGGAGCTATTCTGATCAACACCTCACGAGGAGAAATACTTGATGAAAATGCAGTGATTCAAGGATTGCAATCCGGACATCTAGGTGGTGCAGCATTAGATGTATTTCAAAAAGAACCCCTAACACCAGAAGAGGGTCAAAAATTTAAAAACGTTCCAAATTTATTATGCACCCCTCACATTTCTGGTCTAGCAGAACAAGGAAACAAAAGAGTGAGTTCCTTAATTGCAAATTCAGTTATAAAATACTTTAACTTATGAAACTAAAATACTCAAAATTATTAACATACGTAGAAAAAATATTTATTGGACACAACTTGTCTAAGGCGCATGCAAAAATATCTGCGAAATATCTTGTCGATGCTGATTTTAGCGGAGTGAACACGCATGGACTAGCTCGTGTTTCTATGTACTGCATGAGAATAAAAAATAAATTAATCAATCCAAAGCCTAAAATTAAAATTAAAAAAATTAGTCCAAGTATTTTTCACATGGATGCTGATAACAGTGTTGGCATGGTAGCTGCTGACGCAGCCGTAGATTTGCTTATCCAAAACACAAAAAAAAATGGAATTGTTTTAGTGGGAGTAAAAAATAGTGGCCATTACGGAATGTCCGGACTCTTTGCTGAAAAAGCTGCAAAAAAAGGGTTGGTAATTTGGTGCTATACCAACGCACCTCCTTTTATACCTCCACACGGAACTATAAAGCCACTTTTTGGAACTAATCCAATATGCTTTGCTTGTCCAACAGAAAAAATTGGAAAACCTTTTGTTTTGGATATGTCGACCTCTTCTACTAATAGAGGCAAGCTACAATATGCACTTAAAGTTGGAAAACAATTAGAGCCTGGTATGGCCTTTGATAAAGATGGAAATCCAACGATTGATCCTGCCAAAGCACTTAATGGTGGAATGATTGCGCCAATGTCTACTTACAAAGGTTCTGGTCTTGCTTGGATGATTGATATTATTTCAGGAGTAATGACAGGTGCAAATCACAGTGGAAAAGTAAAAGATCCTTACAATGACTTAACTGGACCGCAAAATGTAGGTCACATGTTCCTTGCTTTTAGAGCAGATGTATTTTTAGGAAAAAACTATAAAAAAAGAATTAAAGAAAATATCTCTATAATAAAAAAATTACCTAAGAAAAAAGGAGTTGATAACATCTATTATCCAGGAGAAAACAAAAAAAATATTAAAGACAAAAATATAAAAACAGGAATAATAGTAGATGCAAAAATTTTAGAGGAACTTGACAAAACCGCAAAAGAAATTGGTCTTACAATCACAGTTTAATTAAACATTTATTCTTGGATAAATATTTTTTTTAACAATTTGTTAACTGCGTATCTGCCATTAGAATGAAAGCCATAACCAACTACTTGCTCTATTGATTTTCTGATCGGTTTTTATTACTACTAGGATGCAATCTATTTTGGAAGAATCTATATAAGTATTTTTTATTGCTGAACTAATGGGCGCAACTTGTTC
>CAWUVR010000037.1:0-8929 GCA_963925905.1 uncultured Pelagibacteraceae bacterium | reverse complement strand
CCTCTGCCAGATATGAAAATAGCTACTTTTTTCTTAAAAGTTAACATTTCCTTCAAATTCAATTTTAGAAGAAGTTCTGAAAACAACTTCTCCAATCACATACGGCTTGTAAGGCAGGGGAAATATTTTAGATATTTTTTGCAGGTTCTCTTTTTTTGCGAACAACACAAATCCAACTCCACAATTGAATGTTCTCAGCATCTCTTTTTCTTCTACCCCATTTTTTTGAATCCATGAGAAAATTTTCTTCACTTTGATTTTTGCTAAATCTATTTTTGCAGTCACATTGTTTGGTAAAACTCTCGGGATATTTTCCACCAAGCCACCACCGGTAATGTTGCATGAGCCATTTATAAGATTTTTATCAATTAGCTGATTAATTTCTTTCACATATATTTTTGTAGGCGAAAGAAGATCTTCGTATATTTTTTTATTTTTTTTATTATAGAAAACTTTTTTTTCTTTTAAAATTTTTCTAACCAATGAGAATCCGTTCGAGTGGACTCCTGATGACGGTATAGAAAGTATTAAATTTCCTTTTTTGATTTTGTGACCACTCAGTATTTTTTTCTTATCTACTACACCAACAGAAAATCCAGCAAGATCAAATCCGTCTCTAGTATAAACTCCTGGCATTTCGGCAGTCTCACCACCAGCAAGATAGCACTTTGCCATTTCGCAACCCTTGGCAATTCCCTTTAAGAGATTTTTGTATTTTGAAGGGACAACCTTACCAATAGCAATGTAGTCGAGAAAAAATAATGGCTTCGCACCCT
This sequence comes from uncultured Pelagibacteraceae bacterium, assembly GCA_963925905.1. Classification (GTDB taxonomy): domain Bacteria; phylum Pseudomonadota; class Alphaproteobacteria; order Pelagibacterales; family Pelagibacteraceae; genus IMCC9063. Next base: position 8,153 of record CAWUVR010000037.1, on the reverse strand, counting down.
GAACAATTAGATCGTTAACGCACATGGCAACCAAATCGATACCAATAGTGTCAAACTTTTTCATTGTATTTGCCAATTCAAGTTTAGTTCCCACCCCATCTGTAGAAGAAACGAGAACTGGATTTTTTATTTTGTATTGAGAAAGATCAAATAAAGAACCAAATCCGCCTATATTCTTGAAAGATTTTACTTTGCTGCCTTTAATTTTGGTTTTATTTGATAAATTAGAAATATATTTTACAAGTCTATTTGTGGTAGTGATATTGACACCGCTTTGTTTGTAGGTAAATTTTTTTTTTGGCACTTAAAATATGGTTAAAAATTTTTTTTTCGGAGAATATAGTAAAAAAGTAAAAAAAGTTCTTTTTTTTATAATTTTTTTACTAGTTTCCAATAACTCTTATAGCGATGTTTATAGAGTTGAAAATACAATTATTCAGGAAAAATTTAAAAATTCAAAAGATTTTAGAGACAATCTAATAAACAGAGGAATTATTGCTTCTTTTGAAAAGCTGTCTAGAAGACTAATGGTAGAGAGAGAATTCTGGAAGATTAAAAATATCGAATCAAACAACATAAGAGAATTGGTTAATGAAATTAGTTTTTTAGACGAAAAAAAAATTAATGAAAATTATCAAATAAGCATCTCTGTTCTTTTTGACAAAAATAAGGTTAGAAAGTTTTTTAATCAAAAAAATATTATTTACACAGAATCTGTTAGCGACCCTATTTTGGTTTTTCCAATCATTAAAGACAAAAATACATTAAATCTTTGGAACGATAATTTTTTTATAAAAAATTGGAATGTATTAAATACTAATTACTTAGTAGATTTTTTATTGCCCGAAGGAGATCTGACGGATCAAAAAAATATTTTACTAAATAGCAATGAGGTTAAATTTATTGATCAAAAGAAAGTTGTCCAGAAATACGGACTGAGTAATTCCCTTGTTTTGTTGGTAGATCTAGATTTAGAAAAAGACAATGTGAGTTATAAGTTGAATTTGGCTAATACCAATTATTATAAAAAGTTTACCAAAAAATTTATAACAAAAAATTATGACAAAGGTTTTGCAGAAATAGTAGAAGAGGTTAGGCAGTCCGTTGAGAATACATGGAAAAATAAAAATACAATTTTTTCGGGATCAGCCCTATCACTTGAATTTATTCATAATGTTAAAAATTTAAAAAGCTTAAATAAATTAAGAAATGATCTCAGGAGCATTAATTCAATAAAAGAGATTAAAAATTTAGAAATTTCATCAAAGACTTATAGGGGTAAGATCTATTTTTCAGGAACAATTGAAGACTTGAGGAGTAACCTGGAATATAAAAATATTATTTTAAAAGAAACTGCAAATTCATGGATAATTATTAACAATGAATGAGCAGCAAATTTTCAATCTAAATAGTGAAGAGCATTTTTTTGAAGATGACTTTTGCATTTCTCAAAGCAATCAGGATGTTTATGACTATCTGTTTAAATGGCCATCATGGGAAAGCAATATCTTAAATATACACGGTCCAGGCAAATCTGGGAAAACTTTTTTGCTAACAATTTTTGCACAAAAGCATTCTTTTATAAAAATTTCATCCAAAGGTCTTTCAAGCGAAAAAATTGATTTTTTGCTTTCGCAAAAATCACTAATTGTTGAGGACATTGATCAGTCGACTAGCGAAGAAATACTTTTTTTAATATTCAATGATTTTAAAGCAAATAATAAATTTTTAGTTTTTTCTTCGACGCAAGATAGTTCAAATATTAAATTCGAATTGAAAGATTTGGCTTCAAGATTTAAGTCAGTATTTAATTTAGAAATTTCAAACCCATCAGATAATCTGCTTTATTCGATCTTGTTAAAACAGCTTTCTTCAAGACAAATTGTTATCAAAAAAGAATTACTAACTCATATAATTAATAGAATAGAAAGAACTTACAATGCTGTTAATAAATTCGTAGTGAATATTGACAAAGAAAGCTTAGTTAATAAAAAAAAAATTGATTTAAAATTAATTAATCACGTTTTGACCAATCAGTAAAAATTTAAAATATTCTTTTTAATTTTTATACTAATGTTCTTTTTTAAAAGTTTGTCAGTAATTTTGTAAAATATTTTTTTTCTCCAAGAGCTATTTTTTTTAATTTTGTTTTCTATGTATATTTTGATGTCATTTTTATTCGATATTAATTGTTCTGAAATATTATTTTGCTTTGAAACTTCCGATCTTATGATGTTAATTAGTTGGATGATGTTTTCATTGGTTGGATTTTTTTTGTCTTTTGATAAGCGTATTTTTTCAAAACTTTTTATTAATATTTTTTTCTCACCATCATTTAAGTTTTTATTATTTTTTATACTACTGTAGTCTTTGTTTTTAATAACATTAGATATTTCATCGTCTTTAAATACCCAATTTTTCGGCAAATTCTTTTTTTGCGCCATCTCTTCTCTTTTTAAAAGCAAATTTTGAAATTCTTTGTTATTTATTGAATCGCTGTTTATTTTTTTTCTTATTATACTGCTACTTATAATTTTACTTGAATTATTTAGTCCGATCATTTCTTCGTTAAAGAAAAGTCTATTTTTATTTTTTTTTAAAATTTTATCAAAATGTAAGTAAATTTTCTTTAAATACTTCACATCATTTTTTAAATACTCAATCGCTGTTTTGCTAACTGGTCTTTTTAACCAATCACTATTTTGTAATTTTTTATCAATATTTATTTTGCAAATTTTTAGTACGGCATTCGCATAAGAAATTGGCTGTTCATAACCACAAAATTGAGCAGCTATTTGGGTGTCAAATAGCGGGCTGGCAATCATGTTTAGATTTTTAAATATTTCTAAATCTTGTTGGGATCCGTGAATTACTTTGAGTATTTTTTTATTAGCAATTATTTTTGATAAAATATTAATATCAATATTGGCTAGAGCATCTATGATCCAGTACTTACTTCCATCAGATATGGTTACATAAGATAACTTTGAGAAGTAAGTGTTTCTTCGATCAAATTCCGTATCTATAAATAGAATTTTCTTTTTTACAGCTAATTTGCAAAATTTTCGAAGATTTTCGTCCGTCTGTATGATCATTAAAATTTTAATTTATTGTTTTTTTTATTTATTAAATGTATTCAATTTTTGGAGATACATAGTGAATATTTACAGAACACACAATTGCAATGAACTTTCAGCCAAAAATAGTGGTAAAAAGGTAGTATTATCTGGCTGGATTCATAAAAAACGAGATCATGGAAATTTGTTATTTATTGATTTGAGAGATAATTATGGAATTACACAATGTGTAGTCCAGAAAGACGATTCTTCATTTTCTGAATTGGAAAAGCTAAGGCTTGAAACGGTTGTTAAAATAGAAGGTTCCTGCGTTAAGCGTTCTTCCGAGGCAATTAATCCAGATTTGACAACTGGGGAAATAGAAGTGGTAATTAGCTCTTCTGAAATATTGGGCACATGCAATGAGTTGCCGATGCCAGTATTTAGTGACCAGGAGTACTCTGAAGACATAAGATTAAAATACAGATTTTTAGACCTTAGAAGAAAAAAAATTCACCAAAATATTATTCTTAGATCAAAAGTAATTTCCTACATTAGAGACAAGATGAAAGAGCTCGGATTTCTTGAATTTCAAACACCTATATTAACAGCATCCAGTCCAGAAGGAGCTAGAGATTTCTTGGTCCCGAGCAGACTAAATCCTGGAAAATTTTATGCTTTGCCTCAAGCTCCACAACAGTTCAAACAATTAATTATGGTAGCTGGTTTTGATAAGTACTTTCAGATAGCTCCATGTTTTCGAGACGAGGATGCCAGAGCTGATAGGAGTCCAGGAGAATTTTACCAATTAGATATTGAGATGTCATTTGTTGAACAAGAAGATGTATTTCTAATTTTAGAAAAATTAATGTCTGATGTTTTTTCCACTTTTTCTAATAAAAAAATTCTTAATACTTCTTTTCCTAGAATTACATATGATGAGGCACTTTTGAAATATGGATCAGACAAGCCAGATCTTAGAAATCCATTGCTAATTTACGACACAACTAATTTATTTTTAAGTGATGAGGTTAAATTTGAGATTTTTAAAAAATTAGTCAAAGCGGGTTCCATTGTTAGAGCTATTAAAACAAAAAATACCACTGAAAAACCTAGAAGTTTTTTTGACGGTATTGATAAGTGGGCAAAAGAGCAGGGAGCATCTGGATTGGCATATCTAACTATTGAAAACAATAACAATATTATTTCAGCCAAAGGCCCAGTGGGAAAGTTATTTTCAGAAGTTGCATTGAAAGAATTAATGAGCATATGCGATGCTGAGGTTGGAGATAGTATATTTTTTGCCTGCGGTGCAAAATCGGATGTAGAAAAACTTACTGCCCAAGCAAGGGACAAAATAGCCAGAGAATTAAATCTTATTGATGAAAATGTTTTTGCATTTTGCTGGGTGATTGATTATCCAATGTTCGAAATGGATTCTTTGACAAAAAAAATAGACTTTAGTCACAATCCTTTTTCTATGCCACAGGGAAAAAGAGAAGATATCGATTTTGCAAACCCATTGAATATTAAAGCCTATCAGTACGATATAGTTTGCAATGGAATAGAATTGTCTTCTGGAGCGATAAGAAATCATGTTCCAGAGCTAATGTATAAACTGTTTGATATTGCGGGTTATTCAAAAAAACAGGTAGATGAAAAATTCAGTGGAATGATCAATGCCCTGTCTTATGGCGCTCCTCCGCACGGCGGTATTGCCCCAGGTATAGACAGGATTGTCATGCTTTTAGCGGATGAAAAAAATATTAGAGAAGTGACCATGTTCCCCATGAATCAAAGTGCTCAAGATTTAATGATGAATGCTCCAAGTGAAGTTTCTGAGAACCAATTAAAGGAATTAAATTTAAAAATAATTAAATAAATATTAAACAGCGTTTTTGCTTTTAATATTCAATCGAACATTTGTCAGGTCAATCAGCTTTTCTTTGTACTGATTTCTCACAAAGCCTTTGCTTGTGATATTTTTTAACACATCTAAAAATTGACTTTGTTCTAAATTTTCAGCAACAGATTCTTGCTCTGGTTTTCCAATCGAAGGAGTGTGTGCAAGATCTTCTCTATTCAAGTAAGAAATAGCAAGTTCTCTAAAAATATAGTCTAGAATTGAAGTTGCGCTTAGAATTCTATCATTGCCAGTAATTTTTCCAGAAGGTTCAAATTTTGTGTCTATAAAAGCGTCCACAAACTCTTCAAGAGGAACTCCATATTGCATGCCTAAAGAAATGGCTATTGCAAAATTGTTCATTAATGCCTTTACAAGCTCACCTTCTTTATTTGTATCAATGAAAATTTCTCCTACTTTTCCATCATCATACTCTCCAATGTGGAGGTAAACTTTATGGTCACCAATAGTTGCTTTTTGAATGTAGCCTTTTCTTCTGTCGGGCATTTTTCTTCTTCCATGCAAAAACTTACCATCTCTAGTACCGGTATTTTCTTTTAAGCCTGATGTATCGACTGATTTTTTTGCTGTGGACTGGATTAGCTCTTGTAAAGTTTCTTCTTTTCCAGATAAATTCTGTTTTATTGAAGCTAGATCATTCTTTATATCGCTTATAGCTTTAGTTTTTCTTTTATTGAATTTTATATCAATAAGGTCAAATTTTCCGTCTTTTCTACTTTCTAAATCTTTGAGACTTTGGTTTGTTACTTCTTCTAATTGGTGAGTGATCTTGAACAAACACGTATAAAAACTCTCAGCTAAGTATTTGCTCATAATAATTTTAAATAAGAATCAAATTGAAATTAGATTGTTTCTAATTTACATTCTGAGATAAGTCTAATAAAAAAAAAACAACTCAAGCTTGAATATGTTTATTAATTTTTTTAAGTCAATTTTTACCTGGTGGAATACGCAGACTGTCGGAACTTTTTTATTTACAATCTTTTCTGGAAAAGCAGTTGGAGAAGATCAGTTTGGAAACAAGTATTACAAAACCTCAAATGATTCTAAGAGATGGGTCATTTATAATGGAGATGTGGAATCATCGAGAATTCCTCCAGAATGGCACTTATGGATTCACAGAACTACAAATTTAACCCCAGACAAAATAAATTTCGTTCATCATGATTGGATAAAGAATCATCATGAAAATTACACAGGCTCTAAATTAGCGTACAATCCCTCTAAAAATTTAAAGGCTAAAGAAGAGGCTTATAAAAAATGGCATCCGGAAAATTAATTTTTTTCTTATTTTTTTTAATATCCACTAGTTTTTTATCAGCTCAGGAGAATATAGAAATATTCAATACAAATAAAAATAAAGCAAAAATAGTCATTCTTGACAAAGTAACTTCGAAAAAAACAAGCCACACTGTAAAAATTGATTCCGTTTATCAAATGCATTCACTGGATATTTTAGTTAAGAGATGCGTTCTAGATAATAGCAAAGGATCATTAGAGGTATTGGCCTATGTTCAGGTTCAAGAATCTGCAATAAAAAATAAAGATAAAGTTTATATATTTAACGGGTGGATGCTGTCTGGGCACCCTTCAATTAATGCTATGGAGCACCCTAATTATGATATTTGGATAGAGGGCTGCTACTAATCTAGAATATTAGATTTGACTAACCAATTTGTGTCATAGTTAGAGTTTATAAAGTCTTCATGCCTCAGAATTTTTTTGTGCAGACCAATTGTTGTTGATACTCCCGTAACAACAAACTCATCCAATGCTCTCTTGAGTCTTGTCACAGCTGAATTTCTATCTTTGCCGTAGCAAATAAGTTTTGCAATTAAACTATCATAGTAAGGCTGAACCTTGGCGCCTTGAAAGATGCAGCCATCAACTCGTGTTCCTGGACCAGAAGGTTGATGATAAATATTAACTGTTCCAGAGCTAGGTTGAAAATTTTTTAGATAGTCTTCAGCGTTAATTCTGCATTCTATAGCATGCCCAGTAAATTTGACGTCTTCTTGTTTTAGATCTAGCATTCCGGTTGAAGCAATTTCAATTTGTCTTTTAACAATATCAATTCCAGTTACAGCTTCTGTAACAGGGTGCTCCACCTGCAATCTTGTGTTCATTTCTAAAAAGAAAAATTGACCATCTTCATAAATAAACTCCAAAGTTCCAGCCCCTTCATAACCAAGCTTGGAAATTGCATTCACGCAAGTATTTAGCAAATCCTCTCTTTGTTTTTCTGTCAAAACAGGACTTGGAGATTCTTCTATTACTTTTTGATGCCTTCTTTGAATCGTGCAATCCCTTTCTCCAAGATGGATTGTATTGTTTTTACCGTCAGATAGTATTTGAACTTCAATATGACGAGGGTATTTAAAATATTTTTCAATAAAAACCTCATCATTCCCAAAGAATTTTTTTGCTTCATTTTTGGCAATTTGAAGACTTTCCAAAAGATCAGATTCTTTCTCGACAATCTTCATCCCTTTACCACCACCACCACCTGCTGCTTTTATTAAAACTGGATATCCAATGTGATTTGCTATTTTTTTTGCATCATTAATTTCAGAAACTCCTTTTTCCGATCCCTGAATAACGGGCAGACCAAGTTCTTTTGCTATTTTTTTTGCTTCAATTTTGTCACCCATTTTTTTTATAAGTTCAGAGCTTGGACCTATAAATTTAATTTTATGATCTTCCAAAATTTTAACAAAATTGTAATTTTCTGATAAAAATCCATAACCAGGATGAATGGCATCTGAACCCGATATTTCAAAAGCTGATATTAAGGCTGGAATATTTAAGTAGCTGTCCTGAGCTTTGTGGGGTCCTATGCAGATACTTTCATCAGCCAATTGAACGTGCATAGATTCGTGATCAACATTTGAATGAACAGCGACAGTTTTTATGTCAAGCTCTTTGCATGCACGGATAATTCTAACCGCCACCTCACCTCTGTTGGCAATTAATATTTTTTTAATCATTGTTATTTTATTTTAGCGAGAACCTGATCGTATTCAATAGCTTCACCATCTGCAACGCACATCTCTTTAATTTCACCATCTGCTGTTGCCTGAATATGATTCATTGTTTTCATGGCTTCGATAATTAAAATAGTAGAACCCTTCTTTACCTTATCACCAATAGAAACAAACGGTTTTGCACCAGGC
>CAWUVR010000036.1:0-16573 GCA_963925905.1 uncultured Pelagibacteraceae bacterium | reverse complement strand
CGAATCTAAGTCATTAGCCGAATCTCAAGGTGGAAAAATATTAGGAAGCGTAAGTAAAAAATTAAATTATTTAGTAGTAGGAAAATCCAAGCCTACAAAAAATAAAGTTGAAAAGGCAAAAGAATTAAAGGTAGAAATTATTTCAGAAGATAGATGGTATCAGCTACTAAAGAGGTGAGCACTGCTCTGCAAAAATTGACAGCTCTTCTTGTTTCATAAAAGATTTAAGTAACTCAAAAACTATTTTATGATAATGATTAATAGATTTTATTTCTTTTCTATTTAGCAATTTTATATTGATAAGATTTTTTTCATAAGGTGCCAATGTAAGATCTTGGAAGTACAATCTTTTTTTATTTTCCTCTACATGTATTAAATTTTCAATCCTTATGCCAAATAAACCAGGACTATAAAAGCCAGGTTCATTAGAAATAATTTGTCCAGAAATAAGGTTATCTCTGCTATACTTGGAAATTGAAGGAGGACTTTCGTGAACATTTAAAAAATATCCGACTCCATGTCCTGTGCCATGGGCATAATCTAAATTATTTATATTGAGATATTTTCTAGCTGCCATGTCTATCTGTCTGCCAGTTGTTTTTTTTGTAAGATTAAAATTTTTAACAGCAAGGTGACCCTTCAGTACTTTGGTATAAATATTTTTTACTCCAAGACTTTGCTTCCCAAAAGAAATCGTTCTAGTGATGTCTGTAGTCCCTTCTTTGTATTGACCGCCAGAGTCGATCAAGTAAATACCCGTAGATCTAAATTTTAAATTAGATTGCTTGCTTGCACGATAATGAATAATAGCTGCATTTTTTCCAAATCCAGAAATGGTTGGAAAGCTGGGAAATAAGTAGGATGAATTATCTTTTCTAAATTTCTCCAACTTGTTTTGAGCAGAAATTTCGCTCAATTCTTTAATTTTTTTTTGTTTTTTGAGCCATATTATAAACTTTGCAACAGCAACTCCGTCGTAAATATGAGCAATTTTTGCATTCTGTATCTCTATTTTATTCTTTTTAGTTTTTAATTGAGAAATTGGGTCAGATTTAAATTTAATATTTGATTTTTTTTCATTTAAATAATTGATTATTTTTACTGATGCGCTTCGATCAATTGTTATCAGCTTTTTTTTGTTTTTAGCTAAAATTTTAAAAAGAAGCCTTTCTTCTTTGAATTCAACGTTTTTTTTATACTCTTGTCTCATTGTATCTGATATTTTTTTTATTTCACAAAAAACATAAAGTTTTTTTTGGGTCAATAAGGCTTGCGAATTTAATACCGGAGTATAAGCAGAATCTTTGCCTCTTATATTTAGCAGCCAACAGATATTCTCACTTGCAGAAATGAAAAAACTTTCATTATTACCGATGTTGAGTATTTTTTTAACTTGTTTTAATTTACTTTGATAATTTTCTCCTGAATAGATATCTTCTAAAATAAAAGCTTTATTCTGTATTTTGGTATTTGATTTTTTCCAAATTTTATCAATTAAATTTTCAGGCACTGCTATAAAATTTTGCTTATTTTTTAACTTCTGATGCCAAGAGTATTTAGCAAGGGAGGGATCAAAGCCTATTCTTAATTTAGAATAATTAAGAAAGTCTAACAACGAAGATTTAGCTATATCTATTATTTTAAAGTTCTTTGCAGATTCTTTTTTTGCTTGAGTGATGTATCTTCCGTCTACAAATAGGAGATTTTTTTTTTTTAAAATAATAGCAGTGCCCGCGGATCCTGTAAAATCTGAAATAAACTGCAGCCTATCTTCTCCAGGGTTTATGAATTCATTAAAGTAACTATCATTTTTGGGAATTAGATAGCCTTCAATATTATATTTTGAAAATAAATTTTTTAATTTTGAAATCTTATTCATTTTCAATTTTTTTTAAGTATTTGTCTATAACTTTTTTTTCCCCAGAATCTTTAAAGTTGATTAGCATCTTATTGCCATCAATATGTATAATTTTTCCACCACCAAAAGTTTCATGTAATACGCTTTGACCAATTTTGAAATTAGTAAGATTATTAGTATAATTAATTGTTTTGACTTTTTCTTTTGCTTGTTGATATCTCTGCCAGCCCGGACTTTTTTTACTTTGATTAAAAGCTATATCTTGGCTAAATTCAAAATCTTCATTTTTTTCTTCTGCTGCCTCATTAATTGTTAAAAACTTTTTATCTAGCTCATCTATAAATCTTGACGGCATAGACGGCATCCAGTCATTATTACCATTTTTACTGCTCCCAAAATATTTTCTATTATTTGCAAAAGAAATAAATAATCTCTGTTTTGCTCTTGTGATGGCTACGTAAGCTAACCTTCGCTCTTCTTGGACTGCAATATCTCCTTTTTCTTCAATAGATTTTTGATGAGGAAACATTCCTTCTTCCCATCCCGGTAAGAAAACACAATCAAATTCAAGACCTTTAGCGGCATGTATAGTCATTAAATTTATTTTCTCACCTTCCCACTCCTCATCAATAGAGGTTTGAAGTGAAATATTTTCCAAAAATTCTACTAAGTTAGAGTAGTTCTTCATAGAAGCTCTTAGTTCCTTAAGGTTTTCCAATCTTGCCTCTGCCTCAGGGCTTTTTTCATTCATTAACATTAAGGTATAGCCAGATTCATCCATCACCCTTTCAAGTAATTGAACATGGTCAAGTTCATTGGAAAGTTTAGTCCAGTGGTTAAGGTTTTTAATGAGTGTTTTTAAACTTAGCTTAGTTTTTGGCTTAAGCTCATCCTCTTCAATCATTTCTACCGAAGTATCAAATAAACTTTTATTTTTTAATCTCGATAACTCATGAATTTTTTGTAAAGTAGCCTCACCAATAGATCTCTTGGGCGTATTTACAATTCGTTCAAAAGCAAGATCGTCATTTTTTTGACCAATAAGTCTGAGGTAGCATAGCGCATCTTTGATTTCTGATCTTTCGTAAAATTTCATTCCTCCAATGATACGATAGGGTAGGCCAATTCTTATAAAGCGCTCTTCAAATTCTCGAGTTTGAAATGCTGCCCTAACTAAAATTGCAACATTGTTCAAAGAAACGGTGCTGATTAATTCTTTTTCTATAATATCAGAAACACCAGAGGCTTCATCTCGACCATCTCCGTAAGAATTAACCCATACTTTTTCACCATCATTAAAATCAGACCAAATTTTCTTTCCCAGTCGGTCATCATTGTGAGCAATTAAAGAAGACGCAGTGTTTATAATATTTTTACTAGATCGGTAATTTTGTTCTAGCTTTACAGTCTTGGTTTTGGAAAATTTTTGTTCAAACTCTAAAATATTTTTAACTTCAGCTCCTCTCCAGCTATAAATTGATTGATCATCATCCCCAACAACGCAAATGTTATTGTGCTCATCCGTTATAAGATTAAGCCATAAATTTTGTATATAATTGGTATCCTGAAATTCATCCACCAATATATATTTAAAATTCTTTTTAAATGTATTTTGAATATCGATGAAGTTTTTAAAAATAGTCACACAATGTAAAATCAAATCTCCAAAATCTACGCAATTCATTACCCTTAAGCGTTCTTGATATATTTTGTAAACTTTTAAAGCATTGTGCTTTAGGGGTTCTGACATAGAAACTTTTATATCAACGGGAAGTAACGCTTTGTTTTTCCACTGATCTATTAGGTAGGCTATAAGTTTTGCAGGATTGTTTTTTGAATCTATATTCTCTGCGGCAAGAATGTTTTTAATTAACTTTAATTGATCCAGCGTGTCCAAAATAGTAAAGCTTGGTTTTAACCCTACCGTTTCTGCATATTTTCTTAAAATTTTATTACTAATAGAATGAAAAGTCCCTAGCCAAGGCACAGCATTGGTATTATTGTGTGTCAGCAACGATACTCTTTCTCGCATTTCATTGGCAGCCTTATTGGTGAAAGTTACACATAAGATTTCATTGCCAAAACATTTTTTGCTTTCTATGAGGTGTGCAACCCTAGTTGTGAGAACCTTTGTTTTCCCTGAACCTGCTCCAGCCAAAATAAGAAGGGGACCCTGATCATGCAAAACAGCCTCTTTTTGTTGATTATTAAGAGTATTTAGATAGTTTGTTGAGCCAGTCAGATTCATGAATATTAAATAAATTATTAAATATTAAATACAACAAGAAAAAAAATGAAGAAAAAATTTTGGATAAATAGATATTTTTTTAGAACTTCCTTAATATTGCTTTCAATAATTGTTTTAATCTTTTCTCTCCCCTGGTTTGTGAATTTAAATTCATACAAGAGCAGTCTGGAACTGGAGTTATCATCCTTTCTAAAGACTGGCGTTAAAATAGAAGGGGATATTTCTTACTCTTTAAAAACAGGCCCTAAACTAAATTTTGAAAATATTATTTTTGACGGAGATAGTTCAAAAGAGCTGAGTGGAAATATAAATGTTATGGCAGTCTCGATTAGTCCACTCGTTATCTTCAATAAAAAAGTTTTTTTTAAAAAAATTAACATGATAGAGGGAAGCATATCGATCCCCATGTCTTATATTCAGGTGTTAATTTCAAAAAATCAAATGGAACTAGAGAAAGTAAATATAAATAACGTCAGTATAAAAATATCTAACAATCAATCAGAAATTCAACTGGATAATAATTCAGGATCATTCATTTATAATAAAGAGGGGTTGACAGGAAGTGCATTTAAAGGCTTGCTTGCCGATTTTGATTATGACTTTAGTTTTAAAAATAATACAATTAATTTCTCCATCCCAAGATTAAAATTTGATGTTGAATATTTGTTAGATTCTAAAGATAAGCAAGATTCTTTTTTGCAAATTAAGTCAGCTAGTAATTTTTTATTTCCTGGTTTTAAAAATATTTATTTAAGAACCAATGTTTTAGCCAGCAAAGAAAAAGTAAATTTCAATAACCTAAAACTAACCTCATCCACCTATAGCGGAATTGGCAGCATGGAGTTTAACTTGCAACCTAATTTATTTATAAAAACAAAATTAAGTTTCAGCAGAACAAATCTTTTCAGCATCTCCAGCTCAGACTTGTCTAACTTTTTTACCAATGATCTATTTGAAATTGCTTCAAAATTTAATAGTCAATTCAATATAGAGTTTAAAAATGTGTTTTTAGATCAAAATTATTTTGATAATTTAAATGTTGATGTTAGCTTTGACAGCGGAGACATCATCTTAAATAAGGTAGAATTTGTTTCAGAGAAAAATTATCTGCAGCTAACGGGAAGAATATTTGAAGAAGATAAGGACAAACTTATGTTCTTTAACACAAAATTTACAACCAATGAATTAAAAAAATTGTGCAACAGATCTTGCAATTCTCGAGCTCTACAGGATCAATATAGCATGATTGCACAAGGAACTTTAAATATAAAAAAAGCAAAAATTACTATTGATGATTTTTTTTCCAATAAGAGTTACAGCCGCTCAGAAATAGAGAATCTTAATGACAATCTAAATGCAATGCTATCGGGTAATTTGGAAAAGTCTTTTGTCTTAAAAAATTTTTTAAGTCTTTATTAGTTAATAAGGATGAGTCATTTTTTTCGGATTCATAATCCGAATATATTCTTTTTCAGTCATCAAACCCGTTTTTAGTGTTTCCTCTTTTAAATTAGTCCCGTTTTTATGAGCTGTTTTTGCAATCTTGCTTGCATTGTCGTATCCAATTTTGGGAGCAAGAGCTGTAACTAGCATTAAAGATTCATTAAGCAATTGTTCAATTCTTTTTTTGTTTGGCTTAATGCCTTTTACACAAAAATTTACAAAGCACTTAACAGAGTCAGACATTAGATCGATGGATTGTAAAATATTGTGAGCAATAAGTGGTTTGAAAACATTTAACTCAAAGTGACCATGCGATCCAGCCATAGTGATACCATTATGATTTCCAATCACCTTGACGCATACCATTGTCACAGCCTCACATTGAGTTGGATTTATTTTCCCAGGCATAATAGATGAGCCAGGTTCATTTTCAGGTAACATCAATTCTCCATAACCGGCTCTAGGTCCCGATCCCAAAAATCTAATATCATTCGCAATTTTCATTAAAGCAACAGCAGTTGTGTTAAGTGTTCCGGAAAAATTAACAATAGAATCGTGCGCCGCTAATGCTTCAAACTTATTTTTTGCAGTATGAAAGGGGAGTTTGGTTATTTTTTTAATTTCTGCAGCAATTTTTACATCCCAACCTTTTCTTGAATTGATACCAGTTCCTACCGCAGTTCCTCCTTGTGCTAAAGGATAAATTTCTAGAAGAGCTCTTTTAATTCTAGTGAGGGATTTGGAAACTTGCGCATGATAACCAGAAAATTCTTGACCAAGTGTCAGAGGTGTTGCGTCCTGTAAGTGAGTTCTTCCAATTTTTACTATATTGTTAAATTCTTTTGATTTTTTAGCTAAGATTTTTTCTAATGAATCAATAGCTGGAATTAATTTTTTATTTGTCTCAATGGCGATCGCAATATGCATAGCAGTAGGGAATGTATCATTGGTAGACTGTGCTTTGTTAACATGATCATTAGGATGCACAGGATTTTTGCTTCCCATCTTACCACCCAATATTTCAATAGCTCGATTTGCTATAACTTCATTAACATTCATATTAGTTTGGGTTCCCGAACCTGTTTGCCAAACTCTTAGTGGAAAATTATCATCTAGCTTTCCAGCAATGACTTCTTCGGATGCTTTGATAATAGCTTTTGCAACTTTCGTTGTAATATCTTTATATTTCAAATTAACAGCAGCAGCTGCCTTTTTCACTATGGCAATGGCGTGGATTAATTCAATTGGCACATTTCCTTTTCCTATTTTGAAAAATTGCAAAGATCTTTGAGTGCCGGCTCCCCAATATTTATCGCTTGGGACTTTTATTTTTCCAAAGCTATCTGATTCAATTCTTGATGCCATACGTGTTATTTTATATCACTATATAACATATTTTTTAATAAATATTATGAATGTTTTAATTATAGGAGCAACTTTTGGCATCGGGCACGAGCTTGCAAAAAAATATGCCAATTCTTCAGATACCCTAGTTTTGCTTGGAAGGACGGAGGCAAAGTTAGAAGAATTTAAAAAGGAGTTTGCCGATAGAAAAGCAAAGATTATCACTGACAATTTGGATGTTACTATAGCTACTCAATGCGCTGAGAAAATATCGAATATTCTTAAAATATGTCCAATCATTAATAAAGTTATTTATTGTTCAGGTTATTATCAGCCGCACAATACATTTGAAATTGATCCTGCCCTTTTCAAAAAAACAATGGACGTTAATTTTATGGGTATGATTAATGTATTTTCATTTTTGTTACCTCATTTAAAAAATCAGAATCACGGCCACTTAGGCATTGTGGCTTCTCTAGCTGGATTTGGCGGCTTGCCCAACTCTTCTTCTTATGGACCAAGCAAAGCTGCGATGATGAACTATGCGGAGTCTATTAAGATAGATTGTGATAAATATAATATCAAAGTCAGTGTCATCAATCCTGGTTTTGTCCAATCAAGACTAACGGAGAAAAATACTTTTGATATGCCTTTTTTAATGTCTGCAGAAAAGGCTGCTTCTATTATTTATAATGGATTAGAAAAGGAGAAATACGAGATAACTTTCCCTTTCCCAATGATGGTCTTATTCAAATCACTACGAATTTTGCCAAGATCTATTTACTTTTGGATAGTAAAAATAATTACTAAATCTTAGCTAGCATAAACAGTCATATAAATCATTACAAGAACCAAGGCATTAGCAACGACAATTGCTGATGCAGTTCTTGAAAAAAAAGAAGTTTCTTTTTTAATTTCAATTGAATTGATTTGTGCTGGTTTGATTAGTTTCATGTTTTGTATCCTCCTAGTTTAAAAAGATTTTAATTTCAAAATACGACTATTTCTTGATGAAAGTTTGTTGGGAAATTTCACAAGACGCAGAAGATCTACGTCTTGTGAGGAGAATAAGTTATCCAAGTATTTTTAAAGCTTCATCTAAAAGTTTTTTAGAATCTTCTTCGTTCCCAGACTTAAGAGAAGATTCTGCATCTTTTCTTAATTTTTTAATTAAATCAATTTGATCAGCTTTTAGTTTATTCGGTTTTTCGTAAACTGAAAATTTAGTAGCTGCAGCGAATTTTTTATCTACTTGTTTCATTAGATCTTTAGCGCTTACATCCGCCAAAGCTAAAGAACCAAATAAAAAGCAAGACAACACAATTGCCAATACCTTCTTCATAGTTTTCCTTTGTTAGTTTGTTATTAGATGGATCTTTGATCTTTAATCTGGACTAATTCTGATTTTAATTGTGACTTATTTAAGACTTATCAAGAGCTTCTAAAATATCAGATTTTAGATCGCTTATGTCTTCTAAGCCAACAGATAATCTTATTAGATTAGGCGTAATACCCAAAGACTGTCTTTCTTTTTCACCCAACACCTTGTGGGTTGTTGTAGTTGGATGGGTAACTAAAGACTTGGTATCGCCAAGATTATTAGAAACATCAAATAATTTTAAAGCGTTGATAAATTTAAAGGCTTTTTTCTTACTACCCTTAATCTTAAAGGCAACCATGGTTCCACCTTGGCTCTGCTGTTTTTTAGCAAGTGCGTATTGAGGAAAGGATTTCAAAAAAGGATAATAAACTTTCTCTACTTTTTTATGCTTTTCTAATTGTTGGGCAATTTGAATTGCATTTTCCGACTGAGCCAAAACTCTTATTTTTATTGTTTCTAAGCTTTTTAGCAAAACCCAAGCATTGAAAGGACTGATGCAAGGACCCGTGTGTCTTAAAAAAGGTTTCAAAATATCTTCTTTAAATTTCTTGGTAGAGCAAATGGCGCCTCCCATAGCTCTTCCTTGACCATCAATGTGCTTTGTTCCAGAGTAAACTATTACGTCAGCTCCCCATTTAATCGGTTGCTGAAGAATGGGTGATGCAAAAATATTATCTACAATCGTAGTAATTTTATTTTTTTTAGCAATCGTGCAAACTTGCTTGATATCAATAATTTCCAAACATGGATTGGAAGGGGATTCGAAAAAAAAAATTTTTGTATTTTTTCTAATATTTTTTTTCCACTCATTAATATTTTTTCCGTCGATAAAAGTAACCTCAATACCAAACTTAGGAAGTATGTCGTTCAAAATATATCTGCAAGAACCAAATAAAGCTGAAGCTGAAACCACATGGTCTCCAGCTTTTAATTGACACATCATAGATCCAAATACAGCAGCCATTCCGCTAGCAGTTGCAAAGCAAGCTTCCGATCCATCTAACAAAGCTAATCTCTGCTCAAACATTTCAACAGTTGGATTTGCGTATCTAGTGTATTGAAATCCAGTCTGATCACCTTTGAAGATGGCCTCAGCCTGTTCTGCTGAATCGTAAACAAATCCAGAATTTAGGAAGATAGCCTCTGATGTTTCTTTGAAGTTAGATCTAGTTAGGCCACCCCTAACTAGATTAGTATCTAACTTAAATTTTTTCTTCAATTAGTTCGCCCTCAATTCTTTTGCAGCATCCACCATCTTAGTTAATGCGTCAATAGTTTCCGGCCATCCTCTAGTTTTTAAACCACAGTCTGGATTAACCCATATTCTACTAGGATCAATTAGCTTAGATGCTTTTTGAATCAATTCTTTCATCTCATCTTTTGAAGGAACTCGAGGTGAATGAATATCGTAAACACCAGGACCCACTTCATTAGGGTACTTGAATTTTTCAAATGTAGTTAATAGCTCCATTCTTGATCTAGATGTTTCAATAGAAATAACATCCGCATCCAATGCCGCTATAGAATCAATAATATCTTCAAATTCTGCGTAGCACATATGAGTATGAATTTGAGTTTCATCTTTAACTACGGCTGCAGATATTTTAAAACAATCAACTGACCAAACTAGATATTCTTTCCAGTCTTTTTTCTTTAAAGGCAAGCCTTCTCTAAGAGCCGGTTCATCAATTTGTATCATTCTAATACCATTTTTTTCCAAGTCTTCGACTTCGTCACGAATAGCAAAGCCAATTTCTTGAGCAGTAAATTTTCTTGGCTGGTCATCACGCACAAAAGACCACTGCAAAATAGTAATAGGACCTGTTAGCATTCCTTTTACAATTTGCTTAGTTTGTTCTTGGGCAAATTTTGACCAACGTACGGTCATTGGTTTTGGTCTAGACACGTTTCCAAAAATAATTGGTGGTTTAACACAACGAGATCCATAGCTTTGGACAAATCCACTTGAAGTAAAGGTAAATCCTTTTAGCTGCTCACCAAAGTATTCCACCATGTCATTACGTTCAAACTCTCCGTGAACAATTACATCAATACCAATCTCTTCTTGTTTTCTGATAGTATCAATTGTTTTTTCTTCCAAGAATTTTTCATAGCTTTGCGCATCCAGCTCACCACGTTTAAATTTGGCTCTTGCCTGTCTCACATCTGTTGTTTGTGGAAAAGATCCTATGGTTGTCGTTGGATATTTTGGTAAAGCAAAAATACTTTTTTGAACTTTAGCTCTATCTACATAACCTGATTTTCTGTCTGTAATAGATTTGTTAATAGTTTTAATTCTATTTTTAACAACATCATCATGGATTAATTTAGACGTTTTTCTATCTTCAACATCCGCAGCATTTTGCTTCAATTCTGACTGATGAGTTCCTTCATTAACAGAGCCTTTAATTACATTAAGCTCTTGTAATTTTTGCTTTGCAAAAGATAACCATCTTTTGATTTCAGCTGGAACTTTTTGCTCCAAATCTAAATCGTAAGGAGAATGAAGCAGAGGACATGAAGAAGCAATAATTACATCACTAGAAATATTGCTTTTAATAAAGTCAATTTTTTCCTGCAAGTTTGCTTTCCATACGTTTCTTCCATCCACCAAACCTAGCGATAGTTGTTTTTTTGAGTTTTTTACATATTCTTTATTTTTAGTACCACGTACTAAATCTAAATGAACCACATCCACATTGCTTTCGAATACTTCTTTTTTTACATCTTCATTAAGATCTTCAAAATAAGTAGTTAGAAAAATCTTGCTAGATCCTGCGGCTTGCTTAAGTTCATTTAGAGTATTTTTGATTTTAGCTACCACATTAGAATCCAAATCTTTGACCAATATAGGTTCATCTATTTGAATCCATTCAGCACCCAAATCTGCAAACTTTTTAACTATCTCTTTATATACCGGCAGAACCTTGTCCAATAAGTCGATTGTATTTAAGCCGTCCAATCCTTTTGCCAATAATAAGAAAGATAAAGGTCCTAAAATAACTGGCTTTGTCTTAAAGCCGGCTTGTTTTGCCTCTTCATATTCTGCAAAGGGTTTGTTGGAGCTTAATTTAAACGACTGATCTTTTGACAATTCGGGAACCAAATAATGGTAGTTAGTGTCAAACCACTTTGTCATTTCTAAAGCAGGAACATCTAGTTCAGATGTTTGAGACCCTCTTGCCATAGCAAAATAGGTTTTTAAAGTTACTTCTTTACCATCCCATTTATATCTTTTTGGTACCGCACCTAATAAACAAATTGCATCTAGTACTTGGTCGTAAAAAGAAAAGTCATTGGAAGATATCAAATCAACACCACAATCTTTTTGTGTTTGCCAATTTTGTTTTCTTAAGTCTTTGGCCACATTGTGCAAATCTTGTTCCTTGATGTCGCCTTTCCAAAATTGCTCTAACGCTTTTTTCAATTCTCTTTTAGGACCAATTCTTGGGTATCCAATAGATGCTACTTGTATCATGTTCTTACTTCTCCTTTAGTTTGATTGTTTTGATTTAAATTATTTTGTAGCGATAGCAATCGTGAGCATACCGCAAAGGTTAATTCATATTTATTCAACGTATAAAAATGAAATTCATTCACTTCTTCTTTTTTTAATTTTTTCACTAAATCGCTAGCTAAACTTGCGCCGACTAATTGCTGAACTTCAGGTGTTTCGTCTAGATTTGCAAATTCATTTGCTACCCAATCAGGAATAGATGCTCCACACATTGCACTAAAATTTTTAATCTTTTTAAAATTAGATATAGGCATAATTCCAGGAATAAGCTGAATCTTAACTCCTGCAGCTGTAATGGCGTCTCGATATCTTAGAAAAACATCTTTATCAAAAAAGTATTGAGTAATTATCTTATCCGCACCAGCATCAATTTTTCTTTTTAAATTATCAATATCGTCCTGTTTGTTTTTAGAGTCAGGATGTATTTCTGGGTATCCACCTACTGCAATTTCAAAATTAGCTAATTTTTTTAGACCGGCAACCATATCAGCTGCATTGCTGTAGCCTTTAGGATGAGGAGTGTATTTTTTTCCAGGATCTCTAACATCGCCACGTAAAGCAACAATTTTACTGATTCCCTTTTCAAACCACCCTAATGCCAAATCGTTAATTTCATCTTTAGACATGTCGACACAAGTCAAATGACCAGCCACAGGAATAGAAGATTCTTTATTGATTTTTTTAACAAAAGAATCGCTCTTTAAACGCTCACCACCACCAGCACCAAAGGTAACGGAGAAGAACTGGGGATTAAAGTTTTCTAATTTTTTTAAACTTTCCCAAGTTTTTTCTTCAGCAACAGAATCTTTTGCCGGAAAGAATTCAAAACTTAATTTTAAATTGTTATCGCTCATAATTGTTTCGGATCAAATTTTCGGTGGCTTTTGATGGAATTTCCAAAAAAAAACCACCGGCTAGAGCGGTGGTTTAAGTCGCTTTAGCTGGTTTTATAAAGCGCCCGCAATTTGAAAGAAAATCAGCGCTAAGGAGTTTTTATTAAAAAAATAACAATAAGTAAAGGTTTTTGGCAACTTTTAATGCTTATGGTTGTGAGATCCACCTAAACCGCATGGCATAGCGTTTATAGACGATCCAGAACTTTCTCCCTCTCTATGAAATAGAGGATTATAGGCAACACCGCTATAATTGTGGTCATAAATAATTACTCCGAAAAATAAAGCCAGAATAACAAGGTAGATTATATTTTTCATTAGTAAAAAAATTTTCTAGATTTTACGCCAAAGTAAGAACCAATAAATGCAAACAAAAACCAAACCCATCCATGTATACTTCCTGAAGCGATACCACTAAAAAGAGCGCCAATATTACAGCCAAAAGCAAGCCTTGCACCGTACCCCATGAAAAAACCACCAATCATGGCAGCAAAAAATAATTTTTTATCAATTTTAATTTGATTGGAAAAATTACCAGATAAAGCCGAGGCTATTAAAGCCCCCATAATAATTCCTAGGTTAGAAACAGTGGTAGGATCTGCCAATAAACTATTTTCTAGCGCAACAGCAGGGTAGGATAGTTGCCAATAGTCCCAAGAAGAAACATTCACCCCAACTAGTGTTGCTAATTTTGCACCCCACAATCCAAAAGAGAAAGTAACAGACCATGGATGACCTGCGGCATGCAACATTAAAAAATTAAACAGCACCAAAAGCACAGAACCCAAAAACAAAGGCCACGGTCCTTGAAGAAGATTGGAAGAGGTAAATCTAAAAATATTATTATGATCTGTTATTTTATTTTTTTTCTTATCTAGAATAAAAACAACCAAGTAAAGAATGGAAATAAGACCCAATTGAAAAGTTAAAGTTTCAATTAGTGTATAATTATCCAATAAAGAAATTGCTCCCAAGGAGGGAAGAGATGACCAAAAAGCAAAATGATAAGTTCCTGCTAGCGAACCAATAATAAAAAAAAACAAAGTAATGACCATTTTAGTATTGCCACTTCCAGCAGTAAATAAAGTGCCAGAGCCACAACCTCCACCTAATTGCATTGCAAGACCAAAAATAAAAGATCCAATGACCACAGATAAACTAACTGGAGCAATTGCTCCTACGATGGTTCCGTCATAAATAAAACTTTTTGAACCAATAACAAAAGAAAAAACTATAGCCGCTAAAGCCAGCATTAAAAATTGAGCTCGAAGCGCACTACTGTCTCTTTTTTCAATAAAATTTCTCCAACCACCGGTAAAGCCAAATGCGGCTTTGTATAAAGAAAAACCCAAACCAATACCTATGGCAAAAACTAAAAAATGACGAAGACCAATGGTGGAGTAAGTAATGTAAGAAAA
Organism: uncultured Pelagibacteraceae bacterium; assembly: GCA_963925905.1. Lineage (GTDB taxonomy): Bacteria > Pseudomonadota > Alphaproteobacteria > Pelagibacterales > Pelagibacteraceae > IMCC9063. The sequence goes on along the minus strand of CAWUVR010000036.1, from coordinate 2,471 downwards.
TAATATGGTAAAAATAACACCAAATAAAACAATGGGTGTTTCAATCTTTTTAACTGCAATCATGAATGGTTTGTACCCCAATTAAATATGCGGGTACATCTTAGTACCCGCATATAAAAAGTATTTAAAATTATCCGGAAATAACTTTATTTTTAGGATTGCTTTCCCAGTGAGCCCAAGATCCATCATACATTCTTACCTGAGGAATATTTGCCACCTCACTTAATGCAAACCAAACAGTGGCAGCCCAGTGGCCAGTGTTGCAATAAGTAATATATCCTTTGAAATCCTTAATTTGAGCATCATCATAAAGTTTCAAAATTTCAGCTTTAGATTTGATAAAACCATCATTTCCAACTGTTTTTTGCTGCTCTAGATTAACTGCACCAGGTATTCTTCCAACTACTTTTAAAGCAGGATGTTTTGTCTCACCTTTAAAAAAATCATTAGGTCTAGCATCAATTAAACAAATACCATTTGTTTCCTTCTTCGCATTTTTTACTTCCTTATAAGAAGCGCTATACTTTTTATTGATAGAGGCCTTGAATACTTTTGGAGATAATACATTTTCACCAGCTGCCACTTGATAACCAGCATCTTGCCATGATTTAAATCCACCATTTAAAATAGAAACATTTTCATGGCCTAAAGTTTTGAAGGTCCAATAAATTCTAGCAGCGCTTCCAAAGTCTGTAGAATTTACTCCAGCATAAACAATAATAATATGTTTTGAATTATCAATTCCAAGACCACTTACTAATTGCTCAAGTGGTTTTTTTCCTGGAAATTGCCCGATCACACCATTGACTTTTGCTCTCCATCCATCTTTTAGATAATCAGAGTGTACAGCGCCTGGAATATGAGCTTGCTTAAATGTTTCGTAAGAGCCACCATCAATTTTGTTTCTAATGTCTAGCACAAATACATTTTTGTTATTTAAATTTTTATTTAACCATTCTACATCTACTAACGGTTCTGCTGAGAATACAGATGTTGAAATAAAAATAAAAAGTACTGTTGTTAGTATTTTTTTCATTTTTTCCTTTTCTAGTTTAAAGTTTTCGGTTGTTTAACAAGTCTAAGGTAAGGCTTCACAGTATTCCAACCATCTGGAAATAATGTTTTAGCCTCTTCTTCTTTTACTGCAGGAATAATAATTACATCGTCACCCTGTTTCCAATCGGCAGGAGTTGCAACTTTATGTTTGGCAGTTAATTGTAAAGAGTCGATTACTCTTAAAATTTCTGGAAAATTTCTCCCCGTCGCCATTGGATAGGACAAAATAAGCTTAATTTTTTTATCAGGGCCAATCACAAATACATTCCTAACGGTTGCGTTATCCGCTGCGGTTCTTCCATCAGAAGATCCCTCAGTGCTAGCTGGAAGCATTCCATATGCTTTGGCAACTTTTAATTCTTTATCACCAATTAATGGGTATTCAGGTCTGTGACCGGTAACATCTTTAATGTCATCGCTCCATTTTCCATGATCTTCTACTGGATCAACGCTTAAACCTAGGATTTTTACATTTCTTTTATCAAATTCACTCTTGTGGCTTTGAAGAGCTCCAAGTTCGGTTGTACAAACTGGAGTAAAGTTTTTAGGATGCGAGAATAGAACAACCCAACTGTCACCAGCCCAGTCATATAAATTAATTTTTCCTTTTGTCGTCTCAGCATCAAAGTTAGGTGCCGTATCATTTATTTTTAATGTCATTATTAATTTTGCCTTTGGTTAATTTGTTCCTGACCTTTAAGAATTTGGTAAAAGGGATAAACTTAAAGGTCAGTTCTTGGACGATTAACTATGCTTTTTTCTTTAATATTCAAGTTTAGTAGAATAATAAGTTAAAAATTAGATATTTAAGTATTAAAATTAGAAAATTATGCTAATAATTTTAAAATTATGAAAAAAAATAGCAGTTTAAATGACATAGATAAGAAGATATTATCTGTTCTTCAGGAAAATGCTGATATTCCTATCTCTGAGCTTTCTAAGAAAGTAAATTTATCTGCAACACCTTGTTGGGCTCGAATTAACAAGCTTTATAAGCAAGGCTTTATTACTAAGAAAGTGGCAGTAGTAGACCGTCTAAAACTTAACTTAAACGTTGTTGCTTTTGTCCAGGTAAAAACAAGCAATCACAACATGGAGTGGGCAAGAAAATTTGTCAAAGTAATAAACGATATGCCAGAAGTGATTGAGTTTTACAGACTAAGCGGATCTATTGATTACTTATTAAAAGTCTTAGTCCCTAGCATTGAAAAGTATGATGAGTTTTATAAAAAATTAACAGACAAAGTAGATCTGACCGATGTAAGTACTAGTTTTTCTATGGAAGAAATAAAACAGACCTCCTCCTTACCATTAGATTACGCTTAATCCATGCCAGAAAATTATTTAATTTTTTTACAAATTATTATTTTTATGTTTATCACTCCAGGTGCGCCTAGAGTTTTAATTATGTCTCA
>CAWUVR010000035.1:0-11451 GCA_963925905.1 uncultured Pelagibacteraceae bacterium | reverse complement strand
CAATTAAGAGCAAGAAGATCTTCTCTTGGTTTAACACAACCTCAAGTCGCAAGAGCTATCAATGTCACATTCCAACAAATTCAAAAATATGAAAAAGGAACTAATGGAGTTAGTTCTAGTAGACTTTTGCAATTAGCTAATTTTTTAAAAGTTCCCGTAAAATATTTTTTTGAAGAATTCAAAGATTTTCAAAATTTAGATTCGCAAATGAAAAACGATAATTCTTTAGAAACTTTTGTGAGCAAATTATCAGAAGTTGAAAAAGATAAACTTTTGAACATTTTAAATTCAAATAAGAAACTATCAAAAACAGCCTAATATTTTTTGGCTCCCCGAGCAGGACTCGAACCTGCGACCAATTGATTAACAGTCAACTGCTCTACCAACTGAGCTATCGGGGAATAAAAAAACACAATACGATTTTTTTTTTTAAAAACAATATTAATTTGGAGGCCACGCCCAGAATCGAACTGGGATACAAGGATTTGCAATCCTCTACGTAACCATTCCGTCACGTGGCCAATATATTCAAAATATTTATTAATTCTGAAAGATGTATATATATATTTTAAAGACGTATAATCAATAATATGAAATTTGAAATTCAAAGAAATCAAATGGTTGAAAGCCAATTAAGAGCCAATTTGGTGATCGACGAAACTATTTTAGATGCTTTTTCTAACGTACAAAGAGAAAAATATTTTCCTGAGCACCTCCAGTCCGTTTCTTATATTGATGACAATATTTACTTAAATAACAAAAGATTTTTTTTAAGACCATTTATACTAGGAAAATTAATATTTAATTTAAACTTGGGAGTAGAAAAAAATGTCCTCGATGTGGGATCGTGCAATGGATACAGCGCTGCTATATTATCTAATCTTTTTAAAAAAGTAACGTGTGTGGAAGAAGACGAAGATTCTTTTAATTTTTTAACAAATATATGCAAACAAGAAAATCTACAAAATGTTAAAATTTTAAAACAAAACTTTTCTTCTACCGAAGGTCTTGGAACTTTATTTGATAATATTTTAATTAATGGAGAGATAAATTCTGATCCTGTAAATTTAATTAGCCATCTAAAATTAGGTGGAAAATTGGCAACGATCATTAGAGAGGACAGGGTATCTTTTGCTGTTATCTATATTAAAAAAAACAATAACACTTTCGACAAAATTAGAATTTTTGATGCCTCGGCACCGCTTTTAATTAATTATAAAAGCAAAGAGCCGGTTTTTTCTTTTTAAAATGAAAAATTTTGGATCTTACAGTCACGAAAAAATAGAAAAAAAAATTTATAGTTTTTGGGAAAAAAAAAAATTATTCAAACCAATTAAAAACAAAGATAAAAAAAAATACTTTTCTATAGTTATTCCGCCACCAAATGTAACTGGCAGCTTGCACATGGGTCACGCCCTAAACAACACTATTCAAGATTTGCTTATTAGATTTAAAAGAAATCAGGGGTTTGAGACTTTGTGGCAACCTGGAACAGATCACGCTGGCATAGCAACACAGATGGTTGTGGAAAAGCAGCTAGCGTTAAAAGGTTTAAATCGAAAAGAGCTGGGCAGAGAAAAGTTCATCAAAGAAATTTGGAAATGGAAAGGTCAGTCAGGCAATGAAATAATCTCCCAATTAAAAAAACTTGGTTCGTCATGTGACTGGAGTCGGGAAAGATTCACCATGGACGAAGGCCTGTCTAAGTCAGTTATTAAAGTGTTTGTGGATTTGCATAAAAAAAAACTAATCTATAAAGACTTGAAGCTGGTAAACTGGGATCCTGCGCTTCAAACAGCAGTTTCGGATCTTGAAGTAATCCAAAAAGAAATTAATGGAAAGCTATATTACATTAAGTATGCGATTAAGGACTCTGATCAGACAGTTACTATTGCCACCACAAGACCTGAAACCCTGTTTGGGGATACCGCCTTGGCAGTTAATCCAAAAGATAAAAGATATAAAAATATAATTGGAAAAACAGTAATTATACCAGTCGCAAATAGGGAAATCAGAATTATAGAGGATATTTATGCTGACCCAGAGCAGGGTAGTGGTGTGGTTAAGATAACTCCCGCTCATGACTTTAATGACTTTTTAGTTGGAGAAAGAAATGGTCTTGAAAAAATTAATATTTTTACAAAGGAAGCCAAACTTAACAATAACGCTCCTGCAGACTATGAAGGTTTAGATCGTTTTGAAGCTAGAGACAAATTAGTAGAAGAGCTAACTCAATTAAATTCTATTGAAAAAATAGACAATATTAAACATTCAATACCTTTTGGAGATAGGTCAAACTCCATTATAGAGCCGTACCTTACTGAGCAATGGTTTCTCAATGCCAAGAAACTATCTAAAGATGCGATCGATAAGGTTAAAAAAAAAGAAACTTCATTTTACCCAGAAAATTGGTCAAAAACATATTACCAATGGATGGAAAATATTCAGCCATGGTGTATTTCGAGGCAGTTATGGTGGGGTCATCAAATTCCAGCTTGGTATGCTCCCAATGGTGAAATTTTTGTAGCTAATGACAAGAAGGAAGCGGAATTATTAGCTAGGAAAAAATTTAAAAAAAAAACACCGCTTAAACAAGACAGCGATGTTTTGGACACATGGTTTTCATCAGCGCTTTGGTCATTCGCAACTTTTGGCTGGCCGAAAAAAACATACGAATTAAAAAGATTTTATAGCACTTCAGTTTTGGTTACCGGTTTTGATATCATTTTCTTTTGGGTGGCAAGAATGATGATGATGTCACTATACTTTATGAAAAAAGTTCCTTTTTCACACGTTTATGTGCATGCATTAGTGAGAGACGAAAAAGGACAGAAAATGTCCAAGTCAAAAGGAAACGTTATTGATCCACTGGTTTTGATAAACGAATATGGAGCTGATGCATTAAGATTTACCTTGATAGCCATGTCCTCACCTGGTCGAGATGTTAAGCTAGCGAAAGAAAGGGTTAATGGTTACAAAAACTTTGTTACAAAGATCTGGAATATTTTTAATTTTTCAAAATTTAACAACACATTCACTAATCCAAAGATCAACATTGGAAAAATCAATGACCCTGTTAATTTGTGGATTTTAAATGAGTTTAACAATTGCAAATTAAAAACTAACGAGTGTATTAACTCATATCGTTTTGACGAGGCTGCAAAGCACGTGTATCAATTTACTTGGAATTTTTTTTGCGATTGGTACATAGAGTTTTCAAAGCCAATTTTATATTCCGAGAATAAAAAAAATATCACTGAGCTGAAAAATACAATGACATTTCTTCAATCTGAAATTTTGTTATTGTTACATCCTTTTATGCCATTTGTTACAGAGGAGCTGTGGGGCTTGACTAAATTTAATAAATTTTTCAATACACCTTTAATTTCTTATACTAGTAAAAATTCTTACAAACTTACAAAATTACAAATTAATAAAGCCAAAGACATAAATGCTATTATCGATTTTATATCAGAGATAAGGTCCTTAAAAGTAACTTTGGGAATTAGCCCAGCAAGTTTTGCAAGTTTGCATTTAAACGAAACCTCTAAAAACTTCCAAAAACTAATTACGAACAATATCAATATTGTTAAAAGACTGGGCAGAATTCAAGATATTGATTTTGTTAAAAATGTTAACGAATCTATTATTAAAATTGTAATCGTTGACGAGAATGTAAAAATTAAATTTGAAAGCAATGTTAACTTAGATGATCAAAAAGCAGTTCAGATCAAAAAACAACAGGAAATTATTAATAAAATTTCAATTTCAGAAAAGAAATTAGAGAATGTTAGCTTTGTCGAGAATGCCCCAAAAAATATTGTTGATAATGAAAGGGAAATGTTGTCAAATTACAAAATAGATCTAGAAAAAATTAACAATATTTTAAGGAGCTTTTTATAAATGTCTAAATTCGATAAATCAAAATTACCAAGTCGTCATACTACTGTTGGCCCTGAGCGCGCTCCACATAGATCTTTTTACTATGCCATGGACCTAACCAGAGAAGATGTTGCCAAGCCATTTGTTGGCGTGGTGTCTACCTGGAACGAGGCTGCACCTTGTAATATTTCATTAATGCGTCAGGCTCAGAGTGTAAAAAAAGGAGTTTATGACAATCATGGAATGCCAAGAGAGTTTTGCACGATAACAGTTACTGACGGTATAGCGATGGGGCATGAGGGGATGAAGTCTTCTTTAATTTCAAGAGAAGTAATTGCAGATTCTACAGAATTAACAGTGCGCGGACATTGTTACGATGCTTTAGTTGGTGTTGCCGGATGTGACAAATCATTGCCAGCTTTAATGATGGCCATGTGTAGACTTAACGTTCCTAGTGTATTTATTTACGGAGGATCAATTTTGCCAGGAAAATTTAAAGGCAAAGATGTAACCGTGGTTGATGTTTATGAAGCTGTAGGAATGCACGAAAATGGAAAAATGTCAGATGAAGATCTTCTAGAGTTAGAGCTCAATGCATGTCCAAGCGCAGGTGCTTGTGGTGGGCAATTTACAGCTAATACTATGGCATGCGTGTCTGAAGCCATAGGTTTGGCTCTTCCCTATTCCTCAGGAACTCCTGCTCCATATGAAGAAAGAGATAAATACGCTTATGAAAGCGGTAAAGCAGTTATGAATCTTTTGAAAAATAAAATTAGACCTAGAGATATTGTAACGATTGATGCGTTGAAAAATGCAGCTGTTATTGTTGCTGCAACTGGAGGATCTACCAATGCAGCCTTGCATCTTCCAGCTATTGCTAGCGAATGCGGTATTAAATTTGACTTAATGGATGTTGCTGAAATTTTTAAAAAGACTCCTTATTTAGCTGATTTAAAACCAGGTGGAAAATATGTTGCAAAAGACATGTTCGATGCCGGAGGTGTTCCAATGCTACTTAAAACTTTATTGGATGGTGGTTTTATAAACGGTAATTGCATGACTGTTACTGGTAAAACAATGGCTGAGAATTTAAAAGATGTTAAGTTTAACAAAGATCAAGATGTGATGAGACCTTATGACAACCCCATAACAGCAACCGGTGGTGTCGTTGGTTTGAAAGGTAATCTCGCACCAGAGGGAGCAATTGTGAAAGTTGCTGGTATGAAAAAACTTCGTTTTGAAGGCGTTGCGAAATGCTTTGATAGTGAGGAAGAAGCATTTAAAGCAGTGAAGAGTAAAAATTACAAAGAAGGAGACATTATAATTATTCGCTACGAAGGACCAAGGGGTGGTCCCGGTATGAGAGAAATGCTTTCCACTACCGCAGCTATTTATGGTCAGGGAATGGGTGAAAAAGTTGCTCTTATAACTGACGGAAGATTCTCAGGAGCAACAAGAGGTTTCTGCGTAGGCCATGTTGGCCCAGAAGCTTTTGTTGGAGGTCCCTTAGCCCTTCTTGAAGACGGAGATAAAATTATTATTGATGCAGAAAAAGGATCTATAGATGTAGATTTAGATGCAGCAACTATGAAAAAAAGAAAAGACAACTGGAAACCCAGAGAAGGAAATTTCAATAGCGGAACATTGTGGAAATACAGCCAAACAGTAGGTTCTGCTCAAAATGGAGCAGTAACCCATCCTGGAGCATTCAACGAAAAAAGTTGTTACGCTGATATCTAGTGAAAATTAAACCAATAGTTTTGTGCGGAGGCGCTGGTACAAGACTCTTTCCAAGCTCTTTCAAAAACAATCCAAAGCAGTTTATGGACTTTGGTGGATGGACTTTGTTTCAAAAAACTCTTGAGCGCATACAAGATCCTATTTATGATTTTCCTGTAATTAGCTCAAATGCAAAATATGAAAAAATAATTAAAAAACTTTTAAAACAATATAAAATTAAAAAATATAATCTTGTTTTAGAACCATTTAAAAAAAATACTGCGGCAGCAGTGGTTTCATCCGCATTACTAAAGAATATTCTTCCTGAACAACCATTGATTTTTTTACCCGCAGATCAACTAATAGATAATAAAAAAAAGTTTAACGCCGCTGTAAAATCCAATGCAAAAAAACTAACAAGTGACAATATTTGTATTTTTGGAATCAAGCCTCTAGAGCCCTCTAATCAATTTGGATACTTTTTAACAAGTGGATCAAACAATAAGGTTGTCAAATTCATTGAAAAACCTAAAGAAGCGTTGGCTAAAAAAATCATAAAAAAAAATGCGTACTGGAATTCGGGTATTTTTTACATGAGGAAAGATTCCCTGATTAATCATTACAAGCAATATCAGCCAGCTTTATTTAGACATTGCTTGAATTCAGTCGAGGAATCTAAGTGTAATAACTTTGTCACCAATCTTAACAAGGCTTCTTACAAAAAGGCAAAAGAAATATCTTTTGATTATGCCATTTTAGAAAAATCTAAAAATATCTTAGGAGTTAAGCTTAATATTTTATGGTCTGATCTTGGTAGCTGGAGAGCTATTACTAATTTATTTCAAAGAATTAAAAAAAAATACTACAAAAAGAAAAATACTTTTATCAAACCATGGGGGAAGTACTTTAATTTGCATCGTGGCCAAGGCTTCTTGATCAAAGAATTGGTTGTAAATCAAAACTCTTCCATCAGTTTACAAAAACACAGACACAGATCGGAACATTGGACGATTACACAAGGACAACCCAAGGTTACCATTGATAACAAAAAGATTTATCCAAAATTAAACGAGACTGTTTTTATTCCACTCGGAGCAATACACCGTGTTGAAAATAATTATAAGCAAGATGTAAAAATTATTGAAGCGCAGGTAGGAAAAATTTTAAAAGAAAGTGATATTATTAGATATGTTGATCAGTATGGGCGCATCAAGTAAGAACACATCTAATTGGAACATGGTCTGACGGTCTCTCATTGTCTCTAGTGAACTTATCAATCTCAATAACCTTTAAGCTATCAACCATGTTATCGGAAATCAGATAATGATCTATTCTAAGACCCTTGTTTCTCTGCCAAGAACCTTGTTGATAGTCCCAAAAAGTATATTGCTTCGCCTCTTTATTAAATAGTCGAAATCCATCTTTGAAGCCAATAGTAAGTAATGACCTAAATTTTTTTCTAATTTCTAATTTGAACAAAGCATCGTTTGACCATCCCTCGGGATTATCCACATCTTCTTCACTCGGAATAACATTAAAATCTCCAGTAATAATAATATTTTTATTTTTTTTAAATTTTGTTTTTATAAATTTTTCAAAAAGATCCATCCATTTTTTTTTATATTCATACTTATCTGTATTAACAGGATTTCCATTGGGCAAATAGATAGATATCAAAGAAAAAATTTTCTTTTTGTATTCAATCTCAGCAGAGATGTATCTAGACTGATTTAGAGGATCTTTGAAATCACTACTGCTTACCTTTAGTTTTTTTTTAGAAATTATTGCGACACCATTGTAAGATTTTTGTCCACTGCTATATGAATAGTATCCTTCATTTTTAAAATCATCATGAGGAAAGTTTTGATCCTCGGTTTTAATTTCTTGTAGTACCAAAATATCAATTTTTTTCTTTTTTAAATAATCTATGACTTGATTAGTTCTTATTCGGACAGAGTTAATGTTCCAACTTGCTAGAATCATTAAACAGAAAAAGAAGTTCCACAACCACAAGAGCTTTTGGCATTAGGATTTATAATTTTAAATGATTTTTCAATAAGTGAATCGTTATATTCAAGGACAGAACCTTTTAAATACTCCAGACTAGTTGGGTCTATAATGACCCCTTCTAAGTGAAGGTCGTTGTCATTAACTTTTGAATCTATAGTAAAATTATACTTAAATCCTGAACATCCACCACCTTCAACGGACACTCTAAAAAAAGAACCACTTTTTTCACTGCTTAAAAGAGACTTGATCTCCTCACTGGCTTTTTTTGTAATTTCGATATTAGTTTGCATGAGTCTATTAAATAAATATTATATACAGTATATTTTCAATGAACACATCCTCAGACAATTATAATAGCATCTTAAAAAAATACGCCTCTAATAACGAGAATTTTCTTGGCAGGTACTATCCTGAAAAAAATAGCTTTTATAGATCTGAATATCAAAGAGATAGAGATAGAGTTATTCACTGCTCTTCATTTAGAAGACTGAAGCATAAAACCCAGGTTTTTGTATATCACGAAGGGGATCATTTTCGTACCAGACTGACACACTCTTTGGAAGTTTCGCAAATTTCCAGATCCATAGCTCGTCATATGGGACTGAACGAGGATCTTTGTGAGGCGCTTAGTCTTGCGCATGATCTTGGTCACACACCATTCGGGCATGCTGGCGAAGATGTTCTTTCAGAGTGTATGTCTAACTATGGAGGCTTTGATCACAACATTCAGTCTTTAAGAATTTTATTACTGCTTGAAAATATATATGAAAATTTTTCTGGATTAAATTTGTCATTGAATTGCATAGACGGCCTACTTAAGCATAATGGTCCTGTTGCAGATCAGAAAAGACTAATGTCTTTGCTCCCAGAAGTGGAAAATTACAAGCTAAACCTAGAAAGTTTTGGTTCTTTGGAATCTCAGATTAGCTCGCTGTCAGATGACATCGCGTATAACAATCATGATATAGATGATGGGTTAAGAGCTAAATTTTTCTCCATTGATGACTTAAAAAACATACCCATCCTTAAAGACATTATTTTGGAAACATACGACAAAAATTCTGACAAAAATAATCACAAGCTAGTAAGAAAGCTGATTGATTACATGGTTACAGATTTGATAGAAAATTCTAAAAAAAATATAGATTCTAATAATATTGCTATTATTAAGGATGTTTATGAGGGAAAAAAACCAATGATTAGTTTTTCTGATAAAGCTGCCCAATTAATTAAGGATATAAAAAGTTTTTTATTTTTAAAAATGTACAAGCACTCGCACATCCAGGACTGGTCTGAAAAATCTAAGCAAATAATCAATAAAATCTTTACTTACTATATGAATAATTACCCAAAAATTGCCAATAAGTTCAACAACAATTATTCAAAGGAAAGAAATATTAGCGATTATATCTCCGGCATGACTGACAAGTATGCCATCGACCTATACAATTCTACCAAATGAATATTTTTAGATTTTATAAAGACGAGTTTTCAAAATTACTGAAAGATAATAATTACGAATGCAATTATGAAAAACTTTCTGTAGATTCACCGAGACAATCTAGCTTTGGAGATTTGGCATTTAATGCTCCGCTAATATTTTCCTCATCCTTAAAGAAAAATCCTTTAGATATTGGAGCCGAAATTGCCGACCTAATAAAAAATAAATTTCCTGAGTTTGAGAGTATTGAGGTAGCAAAACCAGGTTTTGTTAATTTGAGACTAAAAAAAACATTTTGGTTTAATTTTCTCTCGTCATTTCAAGACGATAAAGGAAAATTGGCAACCGAAATAAAAAAAATTAATATAGAATATGTATCTGCCAACCCAACAGGGCCACTCCATGTTGGTCATTGCCGTGGCGCCGTTTATGGAGATGTTTTGGCAAATCTTTTAAGTTTTATCGGAAACAATGTAACCAAAGAATATTATATAAATGATTATGGAAATCAAATTCATATGTTTGCGAAATCCGTATACGCAAGACTTCTCGAAATTAAGGAAAATATTAAATTTCCACTAGATCAGGGTTTGTACCCTGGAGATTATCTGAAAGATATTGCTCATAATTTAATACAAAAAAATGCAATTAAAGATTTATCAGACTATGAATTAATAAAAGATGACATTGGAACTATGGCCATGAGAGAGGCTATGGTTATGATAAAAAGCGATTTGCTTTCCTTGGGAATTAAGCACGACCTGTTTGTTTCCGAAAAAGAACTTGTTGGCAAAGATCTGGTTGCCAAAACAATAAAAATTTTGGATGAAAAAGATTGTATTTACGAGGGCATTTTGCCGAAGCCAAAAGGAAACGACAATGAAGAATGGGAAGAAAGAAATCAGCTACTTTTCAAATCTACCAAATTTGGTGACGATGTAGACAGGGCCTTAAAGAAATCAGACGGTACATGGACTTATTTTGCAAACGATGTTGCATATCATGCTTATAAGTTAGAAAGAAAATTTGATAAATACATCAATGTTCTAGGAGCTGATCATTCCGGATACTTAAAAAGATTAAAAGCTTGCATGGATGCGCTATCTGATTTCAAAACAGATTTTGAATGCAAGGTTTGTCAACTCGTTAAGCTTTTTAAATCTGGTGAACCTTACAAAATGTCAAAACGAGCTGGGGATTTTATTACAGCTAAAGAACTTGTCGAAGCGGTCGGTGTTGATGCGGTTCGATTTATGATGATTTACAGAAGTAACGATAGTCAACTTGATTTTGACTTTGATTTGGTTACGGAAAAAACAAAAGAAAATCCAGTTTTTTACGTTCAATACGCATCTGCCAGAATCCACTCTATTTTAAGAAAAGTGGAATTAAAAAAAGATGACTTCGATAAAAAAAATTTAAATTTATTAGATTCCGAAGCTGAGATAGACTTGATAAAAAAATTATCACTTTGGTCTAAATGCTTAGAATTGTCATCTAACAATCTAGAGCCCCATAGAATTCCGTATTATTTATATGATCTTGCATCCTCATTTCACTCTTACTGGAATTTGGGCAAAGAAAATAATGACTTTAGAATAATCGAGAATGAGAATATGGCACTAGTTCACGCAAGAGTTTTTCTTTTAGAAAAAGTTTTAATGGTAATTAAGTCCGGCCTGTCAATTCTTGGAGTTAGCGCTCCAGATTCTATGTGATGCATTTAAGAATTGCAAAAATATTTTCACTTGTTCTATTCGCTTTATTCTTTTTCTTTAATTTTTATTTTTACCAGTCTGATATATTCAAATCTAATTTAAACACTACAAGACAAAAACAAGACGCTTTTATTAAAAATTACGGAATGAAACTTGAAAAAATAGAAACCAATAAGAATTTTAAAATCTTTATTGATAATTCTGAATATTTTAAAAAAATTCAAAAACAACCAAAGTTCTGGGAGTTAATTAAATGAACAGCTCTTTTAAACCAGTCATACTAGGACTGTCCGGACCCAAGGTTTCAAAAAAAGAATACTTTTTATTCAAAAAACATCTCCCATTAGGCTACATTCTTTTTACCAGAAATATTGAAAATTTTAGTCAATTAAAAAATCTAATAACTCAATTGCGCTCTATCAATCCTAATAAAAAAACATTTATAATGATCGATCATGAAGGAGGAAGAGTTAATAGGTTTTTGAATTTTTTTAATCAGTTTGACTATTCAGCAAAAATTTTCGGAGAACACTTTAAGAGCAATAAAAAAATATTTAAAAAAAAAATGAGAAAATTTATAAATTTTAATTCTAATTTATTTAATTATCTTGGAATTGATTTGGTTGCAGCTCCTGTTCTGGACCTTTTTCACAAAAATAAATCTGCTGTTATTGGTGATAG
>CAWUVR010000034.1:0-16265 GCA_963925905.1 uncultured Pelagibacteraceae bacterium | reverse complement strand
TGGTGGAATTTTAATTAAGGAAGTAAAGAGCGGAAAGATAGACAGGCAAAGTGTTTTTCTTGCTGTATCTTTGTTAAATGTAGTTCATGCTATTATTGAAGATACTATTTTAATGTTGGCCGTAGGCGGTCACTATTCTGGAGTTTTCTTTACTAGAATAATATTTGGTTTGCTTATCTCGCTGCTAATATTCAAAATATATCAAAAATTTGATACTTTTTTTGAACGATACATTTTCAGTAAAAACTTAAGAGCTTTACCAAAAATTAAAGATTGAATTTCATCCAAAAGCTAATTAAAAAGCCCGCATGATTAAAGCTATACAAATTGAAGAATTCGGTGGTCCAGAAGTATTGAAATACAAAGATATTGAGCTGGCTAAATTAAATCCTAATGAGGTTTTGGTAAAGAATAAGGCTATCGGTCTTAATTTTATAGATGTTTATCATCGTACTGGTCTGTACCCTATTCCAATGCCAAGCGGAATTGGTCTTGAAGCTTGTGGTGTAGTGGAAGAAGTTGGACCTGCTGTAACCTTATTTAAAGTAGGTGACCGAGTATCTCACGCTTCTATGCCTATTGGTGCTTATTCTGAGAAACAAATTGTGCCGCAAGAAAAATTGGTTCTTGTTCCAGATGGTATTCCTGATGAAATTGCTGCATCTGTTACTTTAAAAGGAATGACTTGCGAATACTTATTGCACAGAGCCTACACTGTAAAAAAAACTGATACCATTCTATACCATGCCGCAGCTGGTGCTTTGGGTCAGTTGTTTTGCCAATGGGGAAGAACTATAGGCTGTACTGTTATTGGAACGGTTGGTTCTGATGAAAAAATTGAAATTGCAAAGAAAAATGGTTGTGATCATGTTATTAATTATTCTACAGAAGATTTTTCTAAAAAAGTATTAGAGATCACTAATGGCAAAGGTGTTGATGCTGTATACGATGGCGTTGGTGCAAAAACCTTTGAAGGATCTTTGACGTGCATTAAATTGAGAGGAATGTTTTTGTCCTTTGGTAATGCGTCAGGACCGGTTACTTCTATCGATCCTAAAAAACACTTAGCACCCAAAGCTATATTTATCACTAGACCGTCTGTGCTTCCTTACACAGCTACTAGGGAAGAGCTCGAGCATTCTGCTAAAATGGTGTTTGATGCCATTTTATCTGGAAAAGTTAAGACAAATATTTTCAAAAAATATGCACTGGCTGATGCAAGAAAAGCTCACGAAGATCTAGCTGCAAGAAAATTTACAGGACCTGTAGTTTTAATTCCTTAATTTAGATAACTTAACAGCACAAAAGAAGCAAATAATAACAAATCCTATTTTGTTAAATAGATCTCCTAAATTGTAAACCAATTCTCTCATTAGAGCTGTTTCGGCGGATGGATCGTAAAAAGAAATCAAAAGACCTGCGGGGTAAATTAACCAGCCAAAGGTTACTATTTTAGCTAGGGATTCTAAACAGTGTTTTAGATATTTTTGATTTTTAGATTTAACTTTTGCTACATAAGAGGGAAGTACAGAATTGTAGATATAAACAATTCCAATCCAGCATGAAAATCCTATTGCGAACATAATTAGTGAAAAATTGAAACTAGCTAAATTATTAGAAAAAGACATTTCGGCGAAAAAACCAGACACAATCATTGTAAAGTTTAAGCACAAAGTAACTAAAGCTGTTTTTTTATAAATTCTATTAAAACCTGAAAGTACAAAGAAAGTGTAAAGCATGATGGGTGTAGAAATAAGCCAGGTCAGGTATCTAAATTCCGTAGGATAATTGACATTAGCGGAAGTAAGATTTTCTAAATCAAAAAATTCACTCATTCCAAAATATTCAATAATCGCCAAAGCAACCGTTATAAAGGCTAGCGTGGAAATAGATTTGTATTTGTCAGAAAGTTTGTAACGTTCTAGCAAAAAATACATGCTAGCTGCAATCATGCAGATCAAGGTCAATTCAAATGTATAGGATGTTGTGACTGCTAAAATGTTCATAAATTATTTATCTCTTTCGTCGTCATTAAATATATCAATGTTAGAAAAGATAGTTACCACGCCACTCAAAATCATTAAAAAAATTAGAATCGCTGTGAAAATATCTTTAGGCAAAAGAATAGCAGCGATTGCTAAAATTAAAAAACCAATTGGTACGTAAGTTTTAAACTTCATTATTTATCTTTATATTGTAAAAAATCAAAATCACAACCTTCATCTGCTTGAAGAACTGTATCGTAATATAATTTTTGATAACCTCTAGTGATCTTAGGTTGCTTACTAACTATCTTGCTTAAGCGTTCATCCAACTCCTTCTTGGAAATAAGTAAATCCAAGGTTTTATTTTTAACGCTCAATTTAATTTGATCCCCTGTTTGCACAACAGCAAAAGGTCCTTTAACAGAAGCTTCCGGGGACATATGCAAAATAATTGTTCCGAATGCGGTTCCACTCATTCTACCATCGGAAATTCGAATCATATCTTTTACACCCTGCTTCAATAATTTTTTTGGAATAGGTAAGTAACCTGCCTCAGGCATTCCATATATTGTTTTCGGTCCTATATTTTTCAAAACTAAGAAATCATTTTTAGAAATACTAAGTTTAGGATCATCAATCATTTCTGACATAACTTTTATGTCTTCAAACACAAAAGCTTTGCCGGTAGTTTCAAACAAAGATTTATCTGCTGCAGATCTCTTCAAGATTGCACCATTGGGACAAATATTGCCGAATAAAGCCACTAAACCTCCCTTGCTTTCAAAAGGATCTTTTCTGGTTCTGATAACATTTGTATCGTGGAAGGATTTTAAGTTTTCCTTAATAATTTTTGCAATTGTTTTTCCTTCAATATTAAAAGTATTGGTTTTCAAAAAAGGAGCCATTTCCTTCAAGAAAACATTCATGCCACCCGCATAGTAAAAATCTTCCATATAATTTGCACCGGTAGGCTTTAGATTTACTAATACAGGAACTTTATCGCTTATTAGATTAAATTTTTTAAGATCTACTTTAACATTGGCTCTACCTGCTATGGCAGTAAGATGAATAATTGCATTGGTAGATCCACCTAGAGCTAACAATGTAACTAAACCATTATGAATATCGTCTGCTGTAACTTTTTTTATTTTCTTAATTTTTTTCAAAGCGATCAGTGAAGCAACATTTCCTGTTTCTTCCGCAAGTTTCAATCTTTCAGAAAAAACTGCAGGAACACAAGATGCATTAGGAAGACAAAGTCCCATAGCTTCTACTATGCAAGCAATAGTACTAGCTGTTCCCATAACCGCGCAAGTGCCGGCGCTAGAAGCTAGCTTGTTTTCAATTTCACCTATTTTAGATTCCGAAACTTCTCCGGCTCTAAATTTAGACCAATACCTTCTGCAGTCCGTACAAGCACCTAGTCTTTCGTTTTCAAATTTATTGGTAATCATGGGACCTGCTGGCATTACTAAAAATGGTTTGCCTGCTGAAATTGCGCCCATAATCATTGCGGGTAAAGTTTTGTCACATCCGCCAAGAAGAATAACCACATCTACTGGCTGTGCTCTTATCATTTCTTCCACGTCCATAGACATCAAGTTTCGGAACATCATGCTCGTTGGAGAAAGATTAATTTCACCTAAAGAAATAACTGGAAAATCAACAGCCAAGCATCCTTCCGATTCTATTCCTCTTTTCAAAGCAACAATTATTTCTGGAAAATGACGATGACAACTATTGAGTCCGCTTGAAGTATTTACAATTCCAACAATTGGTTTTTTTAAAGTTTTACTGGTGTACCCCATGGATTTTGCAAAAGAACGTCGCAAATACGAGGAAAACTCTGGATCACCGTAATTTGTTAAACCTAGCTCCAAACCAACTTTTTTTATTTTTTTTTTCATAAATTAATAAATTTTAAATTTTGTATATTTAGGAACTAAATAATCCAAGATTCCTAAAGAGCCGCCTTCTCTTCCAAAACCAGATTCCTTAACTCCTCCAAAAGGTATTTCTGCTGAAGCTAATAACATGTCGTTCACTCCCACCATTCCTACCTCTAATTTTTCAGATGCTAGGTGTGCATTTTTTAAAGAAGATGTAAATACATAACCAGCTAAACCAAAATTAGTGTTGTTCGCTTTTGCTATAGCTTCATCAAAGTCATGAAATTTAATAATAGGTGCAACAGGCCCAAAAGGTTCCGTCTGCATAATATCCGCGTCATCCGGCACATTATTCAGTACTGTTGGTTCATAAAAGTAGCCTTTATTAAAATCCTTACTGCGTTTTCCACCCGTTAGTAAATTGGCTCCTTTGGATTGTGCATCTTGAACCAACTTATCTACATGTTCCAATCCTCGTAAATTAGCCATCGGTCCCATACTGATTCCCTCTTCCAGACCATTTCCTAATTTTAATTTTTTGGTATTTTCTGTAAATTTTTCACAATACTGATCATAAATTTTTTCCTGAACCAAAAATCTAGTTGGCGATATGCATACTTGTCCTGCATTTCTAAATTTTGTATTAGAAGAAACAATTGCTGCATTGTTAACGTCCGCATCATTGAAAACCAAAACAGGTGCGTGACCACCCAATTCCATGGAAACTTTTTTTACACTTTGAGCAGCCATTGTTAGAATTTCCTTACCCACCTCTACAGATCCTGTTAAAGAAACTTTTTTGATAATGGGAGAATTGATTAAATATTTAGATATGAAAGAAGATTTCCCAGTTACAAAATTAACAACACCCTTAGGGACACCGGCGTCTTTACACGCTTGAATCATGTGCATACAAGTTCCTGGTGTTTCGCTAGCTGGTTTTAGAATAATAGTACATCCAGCTGCAATCGCTGCTGCAACTTTTCTTGATGGTAGCAAAATTGGAAAATTCCAAGCGCTGAATGCCGCAACCACTCCTACTGGTTCATATTTAACTTGCAGTCTAGTGTCCAAAGAACGGGACTCGATAGTTTGGCCATAAATTCTCTTAGTTTCTTCCGAATACCACTCGAACTGATCAGCGGCAGCCATAGTTTCCCCTTTTGATTCAGCCAATGGTTTGCCTGTTTCTAAAGTCATTGTTTTAGCAATTTCATCAGCCCGCTCTCTAATTAATGTTGCAATCTGCTTAATAATTTTAGATCGTTCCCAGGGAGAGGTTTCTCTCCAGCCCGTGAAGGCATGGTGCGCCGCTTCTAATGCTTCATTCAAATCTTTTTCTGTTGAAACCGGTATGCTTCCCAAAACCTCCTCGTTGAAAGGATTAATAACTTTAATACTATTTTCGGAGTTGTTAGACCATTTGCCGTTAATAAAATTTCCAAATTGTTGATACATCTTTTCTCCTGTTAAATTTTTTGTTTAAAATATTTGTCTTGAACATCTTCACACCAATTTCCAACATTCCAAGATCCGTAAGCACCCATACCGCCCAATTCATGGGTTCCACTATAAACAGGAACATGAACCACGGATAAACCTTGATACTGATAGGCTTTTTTTAGAACGTCATCAAATTCTTTAGCCGTGTATCCACCAAAAAAAGCTTTCACACCTTTAACGGAATTAGCCATGGCTACATAGTCCACCTCAACACCATCATGAGTTTTGAATTCCTGATTATACTGAGCGTACTGTAAGCCGGTGATAGCCGCCATTCTTCTATTGTCAAAAATAATAATCATTCCTTTTAGTTTAAAATAAACAGCATCAATCAGAACTTGAGGATTCATCATAAACGAACCGTCACCAGTAAAGCTTATAGGATAAGTTGGTTTATCAGCGATGGCTGAAGCCAGTATAGCGCAAGCTGAAAAGCCCATGTAGGAAGCTCCCGTTTCTGTGAAAGTTTCAAAAGGATGATCGTCTTCAACTATTTGAAACCCGTTAGCCTGAACATCACCTGCATCAAAAAATTTCACGCTCTTGTTTTTTTTGGCAAAGTCACAGGCTACTTTAATAGCTGCAGGTTGTGACAATACTTGCTTCTCGAATGATTTATCTTTTAATATTTCATTTTTATAAATTTTATTTTTGAATAAACTCCATTCTTTTTTCTTGGAAGTGCAGGCTTTACTCCAAATAGCACTTCTTTTTTTAATACTTATTTTTTTATTTTTAATTAAAGCATTAAGTTGACCTAGAACCACTCCTATATCGCCATTCAATCCCAAAGTATTATTGTAATGAAGCATGTCGGATAAATCAGCGTTAATATTAATTACCGCTTTTGCATTAGGATAACCAATCCCAGAACAGTCAGACTGACAGACAGCCCTCGATCCAATGACAATTAATAACTCAGTATGTTGCATGGCATAGTTTCCAGAAATAGATCCTTTGCTACCGCCCACATGCATATTGCTAGGATGACTATCTGGTAATACACCAAGACTTCCCGGAGATAAAACAACAGGTATGTCTAAAAGATTTGTAAATTCAGTTAGTTCTTTGGAAAAATTTCTGGTTCCTCCTCCAGCTTTAATCGCAATTTTATCATACTGATTAATCAGCTTCTCAAAGTCTTTTACAATTTTTTGGTTTAACTCGTTTTTTTGTTCAGTGACTTCTTTTCCCGGCAACGTTAAAAGATTTAAACTTTTAATGATTTTAGGCTGAGTATTGATCGGTAATAAAAAATAAAAAGGTCCGGATTTATGCGGATGGTGCGTTTTTAAAAAACCTCTTTGCAATCCGGCTCGTAATGCTTCCGGTGTGTGAAATACATAAGATTCAGACATGAGTGCCGTAATTTTTCCATACAAATCTTGTTCTTGTTTGGGAATTTGCTGCATATTGAAGCCTTCGCCATAAGTCGTCTCATCTCCATAAATATGGTAAACACCAACCCCGTTGGAAGAGGCTGCTAAAGAGCCAGCCATTGCTTGTAAAGCTCCAGGTCCAATAGAGGTCACAACAGCTGGAACTTCATTGTATTGCCAGCTCAAGGCAGTTGCAGCATGAGCCATCTCGACTTCATTTCTAAAATTGTAAGTTTCTGTAACTCCATATTTTTCGTAAATTCTCAAAACTTCCGCAAAGTCTGTGGATCCATGTCCGAAAATTGCAAAATACTTTCTTACTTTTTGTTTTAGCAAACCAAGAATAATTCCTTCTGATAAGGAAACATCTACATTTGTTGGTAGGGACTTGTTTTCAATGCAAGTGATTAGATTGTTTTTATGCTTGGCTAGTATTTGAGCTCTTTTTTCTATATTTTTTTTATCCATTTGCTTTCCTTAATTTTTGTATTTTAACATCTTGAATTCTTTTTTTAATCTGCAGGCCAATGGTCAACAAAATTAATGAAAAGAACAGAACACACACGATAGAGCTAAAAAATATTTTATAACTTCCGCCAGACAAAAACATCGCGGTTCTATAATTAGACTCTAAAGTTTCTCCAAGAACCATTCCTAAAACAATCGGGGTCACTGGTAATTGAATTCTATTAAAAAAATATCCAAGCAAACCCATAATCAACATGACATACACGTCAAAAAAAGAATTCCGCAAAGTGAAGGCGCCAACAACCACCATAACAAAAATACCTACAGCCAATTGCTCTGGTTTGATATTTAAAATTTTTACTAAATACTTAATGCTAAATACCTGAAAAACAAAAACAGCTATATAAGAAATAAAAATGGCAAAATATACTGAGTATATAATTGGAGCATTTTCTATAAACAACATTGGTCCAGGAATAAGTCCGTGAATTAAGAAACCACCTAAAATAATTGCTGTAGCAGGATCGCCTGGTATTCCAAGACTTAACAACGGTACCATAGCACCCCCGGTAACTGCATTGTTTGCCGTCTCTGGCGCAATGACTCCACCGAGATGTCCTTGGCCATACTTTTCTTTTTCCTTGGGATCTTTTTCAGAATTTTTGGCATGTGCATATGCTAAAAAGGCTGCAATAGGCCCTCCCGATCCTGGTATGGAACCAATCACCGTGCCCAGACCTGTACATCTTAGCATGAGACCAGAATATTTTTTTAAAATATCCCATCCTGGTAACTTTGTTTTAACAATACCAACATCGTAAGCAATATTTTCTTCATTGTTCATTTTCTTGTGAAACACTTCCAAAATATGTGGAATGGCAAACAAACCAATCATCGCTACAAGCAAATTAACACCTTGAAGCATATTAACGTTTCCAAATGTAAATCTTTGAATTCCTTCAATATCATCGAGGCCAATGGTCATAAGCATTAGGCCGAGTATTCCAGCAACTAAGCTTCTAAAAAGATTTTTTTCGGCAAGACCACATATGGTAGAAAATCCAAAAAGAACCAGCATGAATATTTCTGCTGGTCCAAATTTAATCGCAAATTTACTAATAAAATCAACAAGAATTACCATGATGACTAAACTAAGAAGTCCTCCTATGGTTGAAACGATCACAGCCGTTCCCAGGGCAATACTTGCCTGACCTTTTTTAGCCAAAGGAAAACCATCTATAACTGTAGCTGCAGAAGAAGGAGTTCCTGGGACACCAATTAATATTGCAGAAACGGATCCTCCTGTCATACCTCCAATATAAACAGACAAAAGAAGAGAAATACCAAGCACAGATTCCATCACAAAAGTGAATGGTAAAATTAAAGCTAGTGCCATGGAATAAGTCAATCCAGGAATAGCTCCAAAAATAATTCCTATAACTGAACCAATAGAAATGGCAATTAACACTTCTGGAACTAAGACTTGATACAATGCTATTAAAACGTCTTCCATTAGAATAATTGAATTATAGTTCCGCGAGGAAGTGATGACTGCAGCAAGTAAATGAAAATTATATAAATAGATCCAGTCATTACAATTGGAAATAAATAATTAAGTTTCCAACTTTTTTCTTTTAAAATAAATCTAGTTAAGAAAAAAATAATTAAAGGAGTGGAAATTAAAAATCCAACTGCTTCCAATACAAATGAATAAATTAAAAAACTTACTATACAAATGACAACATTTCTAATCTCTACAAGCCGAAATGGGTCCATTTGAGATTTGGGTCTGTAAGATAAAAAATACTGTACCATAAAAATCACACCAAGAATTAATAAACAAATTCCTAAAAAGAAAGGAATAGTGCGAGGTGTATTGCGGGGCTCACCAAATCCACCTTGAATAGAATAAAAAACTAAAAAAAGCCAGACAAGAGAAAAAGTAATAACGCCCAAACTCAGCGCTAAATAAAAGTTACTTTTTTTCACTGTCTGGCTCCTTTGATATAATTATTATTTTTTACTTAAGCCTAATTTTTTCGTTAGGTCTTTAATAATTTTATCATCGTCTGCTATTTTTTTAGCAAAAGCAGCTGTGTTTAAGTATTCAATCTCAAACCCAATTTTGTCTGAAGCGCTTTTGAACTCTGCACTATTAACATACTTTGCAGCAGCAGCTTCAATTGCTTGGATGTGTTCTTTTGGAGTTCCTTTTTTAGCAGCAAGGCCTCTCCACATAACAACATCTACAGATTTAAATCCAAGTTCTTGCATCGACGGAACGTCTTTGTCGCTTGCAATTCTTTTTGGACTAGTAACCGCTAACATCGTTAACTGTTTAGCTTTATGAAATGATCTAAATTGACCGGGCCACTGAACGGCTGCATCAATTCTACCCGCTAACAATTCAGCTGGTGCGCTTCCTTTTCCGTATGGAATGTAAGTAACTTTAACACCCAAGGCGTCAAAAATAATTGCTGAAGATAAATGAGTAAATGAACCTTTTCCACTAATACCCACTTTGATTTTTCCAGGATTTTTTTTGCCGAAAGCTGCAAGATCTTGAATTGTTTTAAAAGTTTCAGATTTTACCGCTAAAACAGGAACTTCACTGATAATTCCAGCTATAGGAGCGAATGCTGTGTGGTCGAAAGGCATTGCACCAGAATAATGAGCTGTACTTACTGAGTTAGAGTTCCAAACGATATCGTATCCAGTAGCTGGTTTAGACTGAATATGTTTATATCCAACTGCTCCGCCACCACCTGTTCTTGATATTGCAACTACAGTACCTTTAAGTTCTTTTTCAAGACCTTTAGCTACCAAGTCACCTACAGATTTTGCTGTACCACCGAACAATACTGTCATTTCTATTGTTTTAGATGGAAACTTATCTGCAGCTATAGACTGCGTAGAGTATAGTGAGCTAAGCATTAACGCTATCACTCCTACTATTGCTCCTACTTGTTTTATTGTTTTCATTTTTTCCCCCATTTGTTTAATTGATGACAAAACTAATTAATAGCTTGGCCATTTAACTTTCTTCTTTTTTCATCCAAAGCCCGCAATATTTTTTCTGGCGTGGCTGGCAAGGATTGAATTCTAATACCCACAGCATCATAAATAGCATTCATAATAGCTGGGGCAGTAGGAACCATCGCTGGCTCTCCTATACCTTTTGCACCGAGTGGACTTAATGGATCTGGATCTTCAACAATTTTAGTTATAACTCTTGGAACATCTAATGATGTTGGTAAAATATATTTTGCAAAACTTCCCGTCGTCGTATGACCTTCGACTTGCTGATAATCTTCCATCAGAGCTTGGCCAACTGCTTGAACTACACCGCCTTCAATTTGTCCTTCTACCCCTTTTGGATTAATGGCTTTTCCCACGTCATGACAAGCCCAAATACCTAGTAACTGAACTTCTCCAGTTGCAGTATCCACCTCTACCTCAGCAACTTGACCTCCGAATACATATGCTTGCCATGGTCTGCCCGAACCATCTACTGGATCTAGACCGGTGTGATGAGAAGTGTAGTTTCCACTTCCTACTGGAATAACACCATATTTTTTTTTACAAATTTTAACCGCATCGGACATGGACATTTTGTAATTAGTTCCATTGGCCCAAATATCTCCGTCATGAGCCTGTAAAGTTTCTTTTTCAACATTCCATTCTTTTGCAATTTCTTTGAACAATCTATCTCTTGCATCTCTGCATGCCATAGCAACAGCATTTCCAATCATGTAAGTTTGTCTGGTTGCTCCCGCATGAGCAGCCTCTGGACTTCTGGACGTATCGTTGTCTCCAATAATTACTTGCTCAGGTTTTACACCCAATTCATCAGCTGCCACTTGCGCCAAAACAGTTAAAATACCTTCTCCGATTTCGGTAACACCGGTTAAAACTTTTGCGGTACCACCATCATCTATTTCAGCCCAAGCCCCTGCCTGATCCATTGCAGCTGTACGCGCGATTCCGTACCAAGCCGCCGCCATTCCTCGACCTCTTTTTTTAGTTAAGCTCATTATTTAACACCCCTGACTACTGTGGGTTTAGTGTTCAATCTAGCTCCTAAAAAGCAAGATTCTCTATTATCATTACTATTTAAGTCTTTTCTTTTGTCTCCTCTAGAGTTTGAAGTCCCCTTGTCCCAGTTGCATAAAGCTTCCAACTCATTCAATACCGTTCCAATACTTGCGGAATTTAATTTTTGCTTGGTATGAGTTAAGTCTCCTGCAACAAAAATATTTTTTCTTCTCAGTTCAAAAGGGTCCATATTTAATTTTTCAGCACAAATGTCCAATATAGATTCTGTTGCAAATTCAGTTTGCAATGCACCGAAGCTTCGGAAAGCTCCACTCGGGGTATTGTTAGTGTACACACCCATAGTGTCCATTTGTAAATTTTCTATGTTGTAAGGTCCCGCTCCCAAGATTGCAGCTTTTCTCATAACACCTTCTGTAGAACAACCGTATGCTCCCCCATCTGCAATCATTTTAATTCTTACAGCGGTAATTCTTCCGTCTTTAGTAAGTCCAATTTTGTAATTGGTTCTGCTTGGATGTCTTTTGGCTGTGGAAGTAATATCTTCTTCTCGAGTCATTACGTATCGAACTGGCAATCTGGTTTTCACAGCACATAAAGCTAACATTCCTTGATAGATCATGTCTTCTTTGCCACCAAAGCCACCACCCACTGGTGACATGATAAATCTAACTTTATGAATGGGAAGATTCATTATTTTAGACATCATATGTCGATGGTGAGTAATATTTTGACTAGGAGAAATAACTACTAAGGTTCCGTCAGAATCTACATAGCTCAAACCAGCCATGGGTTCTAAATAAGCATGCTCCACTGCTTGAGTTGAAAAGTTTTCTTCCACGATTAAATCGGCTTTAGCAAAACCTTCCTCAATATTTCCTTTTCTAATAGGAATGTGTTTCACTAAATTAGTTTTATAGTGTTCGTGAATTAAAATTTTATCTTTCAAGGCCTCTTCTGAATCAAATAAAGCTGGCAGATCTTCGTATTCAATTTCAATTTTAGAAACTGCCTCTTGTGCAGCCTCCAAGGTATCAGCTGCAACTGCCGCAATCGCTTCACCAACATATCTTACTTTTCCTTTTGCAAGTACAGGCTGATCTTCAATAAATACTCCAAAATTATCTATGCCAGGAATATCATCGCAGGTAACAATTGCTTCCACTCCATTTACAAGCTTAGCTTTGCTAAGATCTAATTTAATTATTTTTGCGTGAGGTCTAGAGCTTCTAAATACTTGCATGTGAAGCATGTTCGGCATTTTCATATCCGCAGCATATTTTAATCTTCCCGTCACTTTACTAGGAGCATCAATTCTTTTTACATTTGCCCCAAGATAAGAATTGGCAGGTTTGGAATATTCTTCCAACGCTTTTGAATCTAATTTTCCAGAAATTACATCTCGAGCTAATTCTACTGCATCAAAAATTTTTTGGTAACCTGTGCATCTGCAAATATTTCCACCCATTTCTTCTTTAATTTCCTCAATTCCCGCTTCCGGGTTATTTCTCAAGGTAGATGTGGCTGCCATCACCATTCCAGGGATGCAAAAACCGCATTGGCTAGCACCCGTAAGATGAAAGGCTTTTTGCAAAGTCGATAAATTGTCTGGCGTTCCTTGATACTCAACTGTTTCTATTTTTTTACCGGAAGCCTTGGCAACTGGCATCAAACAGCTTTTTACTAATTTTCCATCAACGAAAACAGAACAAGTTCCGCACTCTCCTGCTCCACAGCCTTCTTTAGATCCTGTTAGGTCAAGGTCTTCTCGAAGAAAATCTAACAAACGGTAATGTGAATTTACTTCTTTGCTAATTTTTCTGCCATTAACCTCTAAATCAATTTTTAATTTATGCATGTATTTCCTCCGTTATGCTTGCGTTATGGTTATCAAAATATTTTTCTTTTAATGAAACTTTTCCATCAATAGATTTTATAATCGATCTGATAATAAAATTCTGCAGCACTTCTTTTCGGTATTCTTGTCTGCTTCTAGAGTTAATAACGTCTAATTCAAGTTGAGATGCCTGAAGAATATGATCTTCATTAATTTCTTTTCCTTCTAGGAATTTTTCTGTTTTTGTTAATCGGCAAGGAACTTCTCTAACACCTGCTACTGCAATTCGAACATCTTCAAAATATTTTCCTGTTACATCTGTTTTTAAAACACAGCTAACGCATATAGTTGAAATTACCAAAGATCTTCTATGTCCCACTTTTTCAAAGCTAGCGCCATAGCCGCTGACATTGTCCATTTCTAGAGCAGTTACAATTTCATTGTCATGAAGATCTACTTTATTTCTTCCTAAAATAAAATTTTCTAAATTTACTTTTCGTTCATAAATACTATTATCCTTTCTACCCTTGATAATTACTTCGGCATTTAAAGTTAAAAAAGCAGGCGCTCCATCTCCTGCTGGTGACGCATTAACAAGATTTCCTCCGATAGTAGCTTGCTCTCTTATCTGGTCGTCCGCAAACCAAACGGACACTTGGGGTAAAATTTTAATATCTTTTCTTATTTGGGGGTCTGTAAACAATTTTTGAAAAGTGGTGGTAGCGCTAATTTTTATTTTATCTTTGTGGATTTCAAAAATATTTAATTCTTTGATGCTAGTAATATCGATAATATTTTTAATAAAAACATGGCCGGCTCTACCTTCTCTAGCCCAAGGCAAAACGTCGGTACAACCTGCAACAATACGATAATCTTTTACTTCCGAGAGTAAATTAAAATACTCATCTAAATTTTTCGGGATAAAATAATTATCGTATCGAAGCATAATTTTATTTATTAGATCAATCGTTCGTCATTTCTGACTACTACTTTGATTGCGTCTTCAATTCTTTCTCTTGTGTATTTAAGACCTGTTTGCAGATCTTTCATAGCGAACGTGTGAGTATGAATTAATTTTGCATCAAATCGTTTTTGCGCCATTAAAGCCATAGCTCTATGACAAGCTGATTTTCCCTCACCTCTAGTCGCGTAAATATATGCGTTATTTCTAACTAAATTCGCAATATCTACTTCTACTGGCTTGGATGGAAAAGCTGCTAAACCGATTTTTCCTCCTCTTCTAATCATAGAAGAAGCGTCGTTCACCGCGTTCGGAGCACCTGAGCAATCAAGAACATAGTGAGCTCCAATTCCTCCTGTAAGTTCTCTTACCACTTTCACTGCGTCATCATTTTTAACATTGATAACATGGGAAGCCCCAAGTTTTTTTCCAATATCTAATCTATTGTCTCTAGTACCTGTTAAAATAACTTCTGCACCAAGAGCACTTGCTACGCCCACAGCACAAAGACCAATTGGTCCAGGTCCCATAACAACTACAGTTTGTCCTGCAAACAAGCCTCCCATAACATCTAGGGTATACATACTTGTTCCAGCCGTAACTGCTAAAGTAGCTTCTTCATCGGACATGCCATCTGGAACTCTAACTAAAGTTCTAGTTCTGTTGGTCATGTATTCTGCAAAAGCACCATCTGTTGTAAAACCATTTGCCTTGTGTCCTTTAGAAGCAAATCCGTAATTCAAACATGAAGTGTACCAACCTTTAACGCACATTTCGCATCTGCTACATCCAGCATGAATCTCTACAGCAACTCTGTCTCCAATTTTAAAATCGTCAACCGATGCACCTAACTTAACTACTCTTCCCATAGCTTCGTGCCCTGGTGAGTAATTTTTATTAAATGGCATTTGACCTTCGATTTGTGCTGGTTTACCATGGCTAATAATTTCTAAATCTGTAGCACAAATAGCAACTGCATCAATTTTTAACAAAACTTCATCATCTTTTGGCTCTGGAACTGGTTTCTTTTTAATTTCAATGTGATCAGGATCATTCAAAACCCAAGCTCCCATTTCTTTTGGAATATCAAACTGATTGTGTCCCATCATAGTACTGTCGTTCTTAGGCTGCATATTTTCTCTCTCCTTTTTTTATTGTTTTTTTTGGTTTGTAGTATTTGCTAATTTCGAAAGCCGCTTGTTGTGTAAAACTTTTAATTTTATCTAAATACTTTTTGTCTCTAACTATTTTGTATTTAGGAGAAGAGCAGCTAACAGAGGCAACTGGTTCATGGTACTCATTAAAAACTGGGTAACCAACACAATAGACCCCTTCTTGAAATTCTTCATCATCAATGGCATAGCCATTTTTTTTAATAGCACTGAGCTCTTTTAACAAAGTAACTTTGTCTGTAATGGTAAATTCCGTAAACTCTACTCTATTTTTTTTTAGTATTTTTTCTTGATTGGCTAAATTCATATGTGCGAGGATTGCCTTGCCAGATGCTGTGGCATGGAATGCGTGGTCTTTGTTTAAAAAGCCATGATCCACTCTAACTGGATGCGTAGATTGTAACATGGTTAGGGTAATCAGTCGTGTACCTTCAAAACCTGCCAAATGAACTGCCTCTCCCGTTCCGTCATTCACCCTTTTGATGTGCTCAAATGCAAAATCTGAAAAATCAGAGTCGTCTAGTATAGCTAATTTGCTCATTTTTTTGATTTTAGAGCCGATTAAATACTTTTTAGTTTTAAGGTCTTGGTAAAGATAACCTTTCTGACAGACTGTAGCTAACATGTGGTGGGCTGCAGATTTTTTAAATCCGAGACTAGCGCACACTTCCTTAAGAGACAAGCCACCTGGCTTCATGTTGCTAATAAAAAAATCCAATGTAGATAAAGTTTTTTCAATAGATTTTACTGACATGGCAACAAATTAGACTCCGAAAAATATTTGTCAATAACAAATTGAAGTTTACTAATACTAAACATGTGTATTTATCCATGTAGAACGTGCATGCACAATAAGTAAATTAATAGGCCAGAACTATAGAGGGATAAAAAGGTAAAAAAAAATTAACTAAAATTTTAGAAATTCAAAAAAAGATCTGACCGCAATGACCAAAAGAAATATGCCAAATATTTTGCTCAAGATATTTTTGTCTGTGGAGTGAACTAGTTTGGCTCCAAT
>CAWUVR010000033.1:0-12812 GCA_963925905.1 uncultured Pelagibacteraceae bacterium | reverse complement strand
CCAGAAGACGGTGGAAAAAATCATATTAATTATTCATTTAGAGCCATGGCAATGGACCAGATAAATATAATGGAGCAGTTTGGTTTTAAAACTTTTCAAGTTGCTGGCCACGACAGGGGAGCAAGAACCACTCATCGCATGTGCCTGGACCATAAAGACAAAATAGAAAAAGCTGCAATTTTAGACATCATGCCGAACAGACATATTTGGACAGTACAAAAAAAAGATTGGGCAAAAAGCAAATGGCACTGGTTATTAATGATGCAGCCTTATGATCTTCCAGAGCGAATGCTCTCATCTGTTCCTGCTGATTTTTATTTAGAAAAAAAAATGTCCAAAAGAGGCGGCGGTTTGGATTTTTGCAAAGAAACTTTTAAAGAATATGTAAGATGTTTTAATTTAAAAACTATCAAGGCCTCTTGTGAAGATTACAGAGCTTCTCCATCTTGTGATCTCGAAATGGATAATGAAGATTATGACAAGCAAAGCAAAATAGACTGTCCGACATTAATTTTGTGGGGAGGAAAAAGCGATACAGGAACTG
This sequence comes from uncultured Pelagibacteraceae bacterium, assembly GCA_963925905.1. Lineage (GTDB taxonomy): Bacteria > Pseudomonadota > Alphaproteobacteria > Pelagibacterales > Pelagibacteraceae > IMCC9063. The sequence continues at coordinate 12,268 of CAWUVR010000033.1, read as the reverse complement.
TTTGGGGAGATGTGCCAAACGTGTGGAAAGACTATTGCAGCAAAGATATTGTTAGTTCTGCAGTCGAAGACAGTGGCCATTATGTTCAAGAAGAAAAGCCCAAAGAAACTATTGATCATTTTTTAAAATTTTTTAATAAATAACCATGGGAAATTTGCATAAAAAAAAATGCATAGCATGTAGTGGGGATACTCCCGCTCTTTCAGAAATAGACATTAAAAGCTTTAGTGAACAAGTTGACAACTGGACGCTTATTAAAAATCAAGACGGCATTACCATGCTTAGCAAATATTTTAAGTTCGAAGATTTTGAAAGTAGTTTAAAATTTATTAACCAAACATCTATGATTGCAGAAAACGAAGGCCATCATCCCGATATTACATTCGGATGGGGTTATGCGAATATTACAATTTTTACGCATGCAGTTAAAGGTTTGACGGAAAGCGATTTTATACTCGCTGCTAAGATAGACCAGATTAGTGTTTAAAGTTTCGTATTCCCGTGAATATCATGGCAACGCCCGCTTTATCAGCGGCATCAATTACTTCTTGGTCGCGAATAGATCCGCCCGGCTGTATAATTGATTTAACTCCAAGCTTCACTAACTCTTCCAAACCATCTGCAAACGGAAAAAAAGCATCAGAAGCAGCTCCGCAACTTTCTAACTGACCGTTAAAAAACTTTCTTGCGTGGTCACAAGCAATTTCACTAGACCCAACTCTGCTGGTTTGACCAGCTCCTATTCCTAAAGTTTTATTGTCTTTAGTAATTACAATTGCATTGGACTTTACGTGTTTGCATACTTGATTTGCAAATAATAAATTTTCTATTTCTTGGTCCGTTGGTTGTTTTTTGGTTACTATTTTTAAATCATCTTTCGTAAGTTGTTTAAAATTTTCATCTTGAGCCAAAAAAGTTTTTTGTAAAAAAGTTAGGTGTTGGATTTTGTTTTTTTCTGGATAGTTGTATTTCAAAACTCTTAAATTTTTCTTCTGAGACAAAATTTGCAAAGCGCTATCGTCGATGTCAGGCACTAAAATCACTTCGTAAAAAGTTTTAACAAGCTCTTCAGCAATTTCCTCGGTAATGCTGTAATTGAAGGCTACAACCCCCCCAAAAGCACTGATAGGATCGCCACTAAGGGCCTTTAAATAGGCGTTTTTCTTATTAGGGTCTATCGCACACCCGCAAGGGTTATTGTGCTTAATAATAGCACAAATTTGGTGTTTTTGATCAAAATCAGTGACTAAATTATAAGCACTATAGCTATCCAGGTAATTATTGTGGCTAAGTTCCTTTCCCTGGAGCTGTTTTAGCTCTGAAAATCCTGGTTGAGCATTTGGAATCTCATATACAGAGCTTTCTTGGTGCGGGTTTTCTCCGTAACGTAATTGGGAAACAAGTCTTCCACCAATTGTTTTTTTATCTGAAAATTTTTCACCATTAATTTGGCTCATCCAATTAGAAATCATAGAATCGTAATATGCAGTTTCATTAAAAGTTTGGTTGGCCATTCGTGTTCGGAAATTTAAATCTACAGAGCCATTATTTTTTTTTATTATCTCAATAAATTCTCTATAATATTTAGTTGCCGGAAGAACAGTAACGTGTTTAAAATTTTTGGCAGAGGAGCGCAGCATCGACGGACCCCCAATATCAACATTTTCAATTAAAATGTCGTGAGTAGATTTTGGATCTAAAAGTTTTTCTTCGAAAGGATAAAGATTTACCACCACAAGATTAATCACAGGGATGTTATTTTCCTGCATTGCGTTTTTGTGATTTGCCTTGTCGATATCTCCTAATAAGCCACCATGTATTTTGGGGTGAAGAGTTTTAACTCGACCATCCATAATCTCAGGAAAACCTGTGTAGCTAGATATTTCTACGCAGTCATAGCCTTTGTCTTTAATAAATTTGTACGTGCCACCCGTACTTATGATTTCGATGTTAAATTCTTTTAAAATTTTGAGCAAATCTTCGAGATGCGTTTTGTCAGAAACCGATATGAGCGCTCTCGATATTTTTTTTAATTCCATTAATTTGTCTCTTATAAATGATTAATTGGTTTTTTCTATAGACCAGACAATCTTGTTGATTTCTTGTTTTAAAGTTCCTTCCACCACAATACAGCTAGTTTCTTGGACTTTTTCATGTTGAGCGAAGTACAGGCTATTTTCTATTTTTACATCCTGGCTTTTACATTGAAACTTCCAACCTTGATTTTTAACGCTAATTAGAACGTCTCCACCATGGGTTTCAATTAATTTGGTACCTGGCAGAACATGAAAACGGATTGAAAAATTTAAAAATGCATAATCATTTTTGGAAACAGCGAGGGTGTCTTCGCCATTAATTAAATTTTCCTCTCCATTCATAATGATTTTTCTTTCAAATAAAGTTGAATATTTTTGAGAATATCCGTTGTGGGCAGCATGTAAGGTAGCAAGAATTTTGTCGTTTTTAAATTCTCTTTTGGTTACCTTTGACTTTTGCAACAAGGCATTTCCGTAATACTTTCGTAGCGCAAGATTTTTCTGAAATATGCAGGAAGAAGTATCGTTAATAACAAGAGAAGAGTGGGCGGCAGTGGACTGTGCTATGTAAGACAGCTCCCTAGAAAAATTTTTTGCCGATCCAGTATTAGTAATAATTTTTATGCCAGCATACAAAAGCTCAAAAGATAGACATCCGGCTTGATAGTTTTGCGCATAAGAATCCGAAGGAGGGTTGTTGGCATCCATCATTACTTCTAGTTTTTTTATTTTTCCAAATAAGAAATGCGTATCGTTATTTTCAGAATCAAATTTATAGCCTTTTAGTTTTAAAAAACTTAAAAACTGCGAGCAGTCATAATGTTTGGCTCCGTTAAACAATGGTATCGTGTTATTTAAATATAATAGAGACGAAAAATATTTTCCTACAATTTCAATAGTATCTTCAAGAGTTTCTGGGATAGGATTTTGAGAAGTTTTTAAACTTTCTTTAATCAAAACAAGATGATGCAGTAACCAAAATTGATCTTCTATACTTTTGCTCTCCACAAACCCCTTTTTGTCCAAAAGTTTTTTTGTTTGTTCGTTAAGTTTTTTTAAAGAAGATTCGAGTAGATTTTTATAGCCCTCAAAAGCGGTACTTACTAAAATTAGTGAAAAAAGGGCTAAAATTCTATCTATTTTGCTATGAATGAGGGACAGATTTCTGGATAAGTGCAGGGCTTGTTTTAAAACATTATTAGTAATTTTAGTTCTAAAAATTAAATCTTCGTTTCGGATAGTGTTAGGAGCATTAGTGACCCAAAAAATAAGTCGGTGAGCAATAATAGTTGGATGCCAAACAGAAGATTTGTAATTTGAAAAGTTATCCAACCATTCTTGGATGGTAGCCTTAACAAATTCACGGTCCTTCTTAATATCCACATGGGGAAGCCATGAAAATTTATGTAAATCATCAATTCTATTTTTGTTTAAATTATTAATTTTCCAAATATTTTTTTTAAATTTTTGAGCTAGTAAATAATTTCCCTTTTCCCTGTCTTGCAGCTCGGCTAAAATATGAATATTATAAATATCGTATATTCTTGATACGGGTTCAATTTTTAGTGATTGATTATAATATTTGGAATTAAAATAAATAGTTCGAAACTGTGCTTTGGCGTATCTCCATAATGCAGTTAGCCATAATTTTAAAAAACCAACTTTCATTTATAGAATTAACAATTTCTTAATTTTTGAATATTGTTTTTGAGACTGTCTTTGCTATCAAATAAGGTTGTTCCAGATACCAATATATCTACGCCGGCATCTTTTGCTAATTTTGCAGTTTCAAAATCAATTCCACCATCAATTTCAATATCAATATTAAGTTTTTCTTGATCTATTTTTGCTCTTAATTCTTTTACTTTGGATAAAACTTCAGGCATAAATTTTTGTCCGCCAAATCCAGGGTTCACACTCATAACCAATACAAGATCAACCAAGTGCAAAACGGGCAGTATAGAGTCCAGGGTAGTTTTGGGATTAAGAGAAACTCCAGCCTTTTTTCCAAGAGACTTAATAAGCTCGATAGTTTGAACTAAGTTATCGGTTGCTTCTGGATGAACTGTAATAATATCAGCACCGGCATCAGCGAAATCTTTAATATATTTGTGAACAGGGGCGATCATTAAATGCACATCAAATGGTATCGTAGAATATTTTCTTATTTTTTTAATCACCGGAGGACCAAAAGTGATATTAGGAACGAAATGACCGTCCATTACATCCACATGAACCATCTCAGCACCCGATTGATTTAGTTCTTCTAGTACCTCTCCCAGTTTACTAAAATCAGAAGACAGTATAGAGGGCGCTATTTTTATCGATTTTGTCATGTTTTGTTTGATTACTTATAATCTTTATACAAAAAAAAACAAAAAAATTTGCTTAGATTTAAACTGTGGATGGTTAGTGTTGCTTGCTGAAAAGAGTAATTAAAAATTCAGTAATTTCGCTTTCTAATGGAAATGAAAGCATACCCATTACAGAGTAACCCAAAATATAAGGCATTAAATAAAAACGGAACATATAAAAAAACCAGGCAACATATAAAGGAACCATGGGCTTGATAAGAAAACTAGGAATTATAATTTTAAATACTCTGATGACTGGATCTGTAAGTTTGACAAAAGCCTTCATAAAGAAAAACTCAGAGTCTTCCCTTTGAAAAAAATTCATGGCAGCCCTTCCGATAAGGGTCCACATAATTAATCCTAATATGTAGTCAAAAATGAGAATACTTGGGTGCATTATTTCTTTAGAATTTTGTATTAAAAAAGGGGCGAAAATTAATTCGCCCCTTTAATTTAAATAGTAACTAATTAGTTTCCTGTAACGGTTTTACCCATAGGGATCCTAATTTCATCAACCATCGCTTGCGTTTTAGCATCTGGTTCGTCGGTCATTAAGCTTACAACAACCATAAGAATCAAACATACCGGCGCACCGATAATTCCGAAACGTAAATGGTCGATACCTAACCACGGTGTCATAGCCATAAACTTAGGCCCAACGTAGATTAGATAAGCTGTTCCTGCAGCAAGTCCACCAATCATACCAGCGATTGCACCTTCTCTAGTTGCTCTTTTCCACCATACTCCAAGTACTAATGGGAAGAACAATCCAGACATTGCAAAGTCGAATGCCCAGGCAACTGAACCAAGGATTCCAGTTAGTCTCATGGAAGCAATGTATGCTCCAAAAATACCAACCACAACTAGTAGCACACGTGCTACCATTAACCTTTTAGCTGTGTCCGCTTTAGGATTGATCATTTTGTAATACACGTCATGTGACAATGCATTAGAAATTGCTAGAATTAAACCATCTGCTGTAGACATTGCTGCTGCCATACCGCCGGCTGCAACTAGTCCTGAGATCACATATGGTAATCCTGCTACTTCTGGAGTTGCTAACACAACAACACCACCTCGCATGAACCACTCATTTAACTGAAGTATTCCGTCACCATTAAAGTCGACAATTGCAACTTGCTTAACGGCCATCCAGTTTTTAACCCATGCAATGCTTTGGACATCAGCAATTGATTTACCAATAATTCCAGTTGGAAGATTTGGATCCATCAACGAGATTTTAGATAATGTCGCTAACATTGGAGCTGAGAAGTATAACAAGAAAATAAAGAACAATGACCAAGCCACTGATCTTCTTGCTGATGTTACACTAGGAGTAGTGAAGTATCTCATTAGAATATGAGGTAAAGAAGCCGTTCCTACCATCATACAAATCACCAATGAAATATATTTCCAAGCTGCCATTGCGCCAGCCGGAACTGCAGAATGGGCAGTTTTAATATATGCCAATCCGTTAGTTTCAGGGTGAGCCGCCAAAGCCGCTGCACTGTTTGTAACTAAACCAAATTGTTTTTCTAGTTCAGCTATTCTCGCAACTTCATCACCTAACATAAAGTGAGGGAAGAAGCCTGCTCCGATTTTATTACTGATCCAGAACACTGGAAGTAAGTAAGCAATAATAAGAACAATATATTGAGCCACTTGGGTCCAAGTCACCGCTCTCATTCCACCAAGCATTGAACACATCAAGATACTTGCTAGACCTACATACACCGCTGTTTCGAACGGTATACCTAGAGCTCTAGAAGCAATAGTTCCTGTTGCGTTAATTTGGGCAGTCACATAAGTGAACGAAGCTAATACCAGAACGAGCACGGCACAGAAACGTGCAACGTTTCCACCATATCGAGTTCCAATAAAGTCCGGCACCGTGTAACATCCAAATTTTCTCAAATATGGTGCAAGTAAACTAGACACAAGGATATATCCTCCTGTCCAACCTACTAGGAATGCCATGTAAGTGTAACCACCGAAGTAAATTCCACCAGCCATTGCAACGAAAGAAGCACCAGACATCCAATCGGCAGCTGTTGCCATACCATTGAATACCGTAGGAACTTCTCGTCCTGCCACATAGTAAGCATCTGCTTGCATCGTTCTGGACAAGTATCCAATGAATGCATAGATCGCTACCGTGAAAGCTACGAATAGAACTCCGATTGTTTTACCGGAAACACCCTGGCTTTCTAGAACTGCCATCAAAAGACAGAATACTAAGAAACCTCCAGTGTATACTCCGTATATTTTTGGAAGGTTGTCTACAAATTTTCCTTTAAACATTAATCATTCCTCCCCGCATCGCTTACGCCATGCTCTTCGTCAATTTGTTGCTGTTTTCCAGTCGACCAGAAAAGTATAATTACGAAAGCAAGAAGAGAACCTTGTGCCGTCATATAATACGCTAAAGGATAACCGAGAAAACTAAACTGATTTAGTTCAGTACCAAACATAAAAACCACATATCCGAAGAAAAACCACAGAGCTAATGTAACTTTCATTAGTCCAGTTGTTTTGCTCCAATGTGCTTCATGATTTTTTGATGCCATTGTTTCCCCCTTAAGGTTGTTAATTATATAATTGGAACAAACTATATGGTTCTGATAAATCTAAGTCAAAGTTTAATAAAAGCCCATTCAGCAATAAGTGCTTGTTTTTATGGATAAAATTTGTTTTTGTTAATAAGTTATTGTTTTTATTGTATTTTTATTATGAAAACACAGTATAGCTAATAAATTGGTGCTTAAATCCATGTTTTTGATATTGAAAGCTAATGATTAAAACAAAGAGAATTCAAGAATATCTAGATGCTCTCAAAGAATACTTTGTAAATCCCCTTAAAGGCATTTTTAAAGGAGAGGACAAGATTAGAAATCCTGATGATTTGCGAAAATTTATCCAAGAAAAATCAGCCTTGGTTTCCCAGCACACACTTTATGGGTATGTAAAAACAAGAATAGGAACAAGATTTGTCATGATGTTTAATGACGAACAGTTTGCCAAATCAGTCGATATTGCTAAATGGAATATATACATGGTCTCATTGCAAGACCTTTCTTTCTTTTGCTTATCTTATTTGCATGCACACAATCTTTACAAAGATACCGATTTAGCAAAATCCATTTATCTTGAAATTTTATCAGAAGAGAAAAAAAACGGTTTAGAGGAAGAGGTTTATCAAAAAGCTATCAGTCAGTTTGAGGAAAGATTTTCTCAAATAAATTGGACTAGTCATTACCAATCAGATTGTTTTCTAACAAGCTCTCAAGCACTTTATTATTGGGCACCAATTGCAGACGAATTAAAAAAATTAGACAAGGCAATTGTTATCAATTCCATGCATCTTAAGTGGGAAAATATAAAAAAAGATTTTTCAAAATTATTAGTCTTTACCAAAACTTAAATATGAAAAAATTTGAAGAGATAGCAAAAAAAGCTTTAGAAGAAGCCAATATAAGAAAAAAAAATTTTTCTTCAAAAGAAATAAAGGCAAAAGAGATTGGTGGTCCTAAAGGACTGGAGCCAACCAGATACGGAGACTGGGAAAAAAAAGGAATAGTCTACGATTTTTAGATTATTTATTTAATCTATTATCAACCAAACTTTGAACTACCGTTGGATCCGCTAAAGTAGAAGTGTCCCCAAGATTGTTAAAATCATTTTCAGCAATTTTTCTTAAGATTCTTCTCATGATTTTTCCAGATCTTGTTTTTGGAAGTCCAGGAGTAAAGTGAATTAAGTCCGGTGTTGCAAGTGGCCCAATTTGTTTTCTAACCCATTGCACTAATTCTTTTTTTAAATCATCAGAACCTTCTAGTCCGGCATTCAAAGTAACATAGCAGTATATGCCGTTTCCTTTGATGTCGTGTGGGTACCCAACTATGGCAGCTTCAGATACTTTTGGATGAGCTACGAATGCACTTTCAATTTCTGCTGTTCCTAAATTATGACCGGAGACAATAATAACATCATCTACTCGACCAGTGATCCAATAATATCCGTCTTCATCACGTCTGCAACCATCCCCTGTAAAATATTTACCTTCATAGGCAGAAAAATAAGTGTCTATAAATCTTTGGTGGTCACCGTACACCGTTCGCATCTGGCCAGGCCATGATTCAGCGATACATAAATTGCCAGAACAAGCTCCTTCCAGCTCATTTCCTTTTTCATCAACGATCACAGGAGTAATGCCATAGAATGGTTTTGTTGCAGAGCCTGGTTTTAAATCGATCGCACCTGGTTGAGGGGAAATTAAAATTCCACCTGTTTCCGTTTGCCACCACGTGTCGACAATAGGGCAGCGAGAGTCCCCAACTACCTTATGATACCAAAGCCATGCCTCAGGATTGATAGGTTCGCCAACAGATCCTAAAAGTTTTAAAGATTTTCTGCTATGTTTTTTAACCAAAGCATCGCCCTCTCTCATTAGAGCCCTTAATGCTGTAGGTGCAGTATAAAAAATATTAACTTGATGTTTATCGCAAACTTGCCAGAAGCGTCCAGCGTCAGGATAGTTTGGAACTCCCTCAAATACTAAAGTTGTGGCTCCGTTGGCAAGAGGACCATAAACAATATAGCTGTGTCCAGTTACCCAACCCACATCAGCAGTGCACCAGTAGATGTCCCCCTCTTTATAATTAAAAATATATTCATGAGTCATCGATGCATAGACCATATAGCCACCAGTCGTATGCATAACTCCTTTTGGTTTTCCAGTTGATCCAGAAGTATAAAGAATGAACAAAGGATCTTCGGCGCTCATTTCTTCAGGTTCACAGGTAGTAGACTCGTCCTTGATTAAATCGTGATACCAAACATCCACATTATCATTCCAGTCAATGGCTCCACCCGTGTGTTTTAAAACAATATTTTTTTTAACATCAGGACATTTTTTTAAAGCTTCATCAGTATTTTTTTTAAGTGGAATTGATTTTTTACCTCTCACACCCTCGTCCGCAGTGATTACATATTCTGACTTACAGTCAATAATTCTTCCAGCTAGAGATTCTGGTGAGAATCCTCCAAATACCACAGAGTGAATAGCTCCAATTCTTGCACAGGCAAGCATGGCGTAGACTGCTGCCGGAACCATTGGCATGTATAAAGTAACTCTGTCTCCTTTTTTAATTCCAATTTTTTTTAATCCATTTGCCAGTTTGCAAACTTCATCACTTAATTCTTGATAGGTAATTTTTTTAGATACAGAAGGATCATCCCCTTCAAAGATAATAGCTGTTTGATTTCTTTTTTTTGCTAGGTGTCGGTCAATGCAGTTATAGGATGCATTGAGAGTTCCATCATAAAACCATTTAATTTCTGTTTTAGCTTTGCTGTAAACTACGTCCTTGATTTTAGTGTAGGGTTTAATCCAGTCAATTCGTTTACCTTCAGCAGCCCAAAAAGCATCATTGTCTTTTATGGATGCGTTGTATTTTTCTTCGTAACTTTTTTTATTTACGTGACCGATTTTTGACCATTCATCGGAAACTTTAAAAATTTTGTTATCGGTTTCTAACGTCACTTGTCCCCCAATTTTTTATAGTGTTGTACCCATCTTACAAATAATTTTCCAGCTTTTTGGATCAATTGGCATAACAGACAACCTACTTTGTGTAATAAGCCCCAAATGGCTTAGTTCTTGTGTTTTTTTTACATTTTCCAAGGTCACAGGTCGATCTAGTTTCTGTTTAAATTTTACCTGGACTGCGACAAATCTTTTTTCTTCGTCCGTGCTATCCAAAAAAGCTGTTTTAACCACCTCCACTATCCCAACAACCTCTTTGCCAATGTTGGAATGATAAAAAAAACAAAGGTCACCTTTGGCCATTTTTTTTAAATTATTTGCCGCTTGATAGTTTCTTACTCCATCCCAAGCCGTTCCTTTTGCACCAGCTTTTTTTTGCTGATCAATGGACCATACATTGGGCTCTGACTTCATTAACCAATAATTCATGAATGATCTACTCCAGCGCCTTTTAAAAATGGTGCCTTTTCATCGAGAGGCCATCTTGGTCTCGCAGTAAAAGTTACATCATCAATTAGATTTTTTTTGTATCGCTCTATCCCCGCCCAAGCAATCATGGCAGCATTATCAGTACATAGCTCCAGAGGAGGAAAAAGATGTTTAAAATTATTTTCCTCGCACACTTGCTGTAAAGTTTTTCTAATAGTTTTATTCGAGGCAACACCTCCAGCTATGACAAAGTAATTTTCTTTATTTTTTTTATTATTGTTTACAAATAACTCCATGGCTTTTTTGCTTTTAACTTTTAGAATTTCATTAATAGTATACTGAAAACTGGCTGCTAAATTATACTTATCTTGTTTGTTTTTAATTTTTTTAGAAGTATGCAGCACGGCAGTTTTTAATCCTGCAAAAGAAAGGTTGCAGCCGCTTGTATGCAAAATTGGCTTTGGTAAAACGAACCCATTTTTGTCGCCTTTTTCGGCGTATTTTTCAATCTTGGGTCCACCAGGAAACTCTATCCCAAGTATTTTTGCAGTTTTGTCAAATGCTTCTCCCAAGGCATCATCAATAGTTGTGCCGAGCCTTTTGTATTTGTTTACCCCGCGCACTTCTAAAAATTGACTGTGTCCTCCCGAAATTAATAAAAGCAAGTAAGGAAATTTTATTTTTTCAACCAGACGAGGACTAAGAGCATGACCTTCTAAATGATTGATGGCTAGAAAAGGTTTGTTTAAAAATGTAGCAATTGTTTTCCCCGCACTCATTCCCACCATTAAACAAACTAACAATCCCGGACCAGCAGTGGTAGCGACGCCAGTTATTGATTCAATAGGAACTTTGCTTTTTTGGATAGCTTTTTTTATGATTGTATCAATTTTTTCAACATGAGATCTTGCAGCCAACTCTGGAACCACTCCGCCAAAAGGCTTGTGCTCTTTAACTTGGCTAGAGACAATATTGGATAGAATATGGACCTTGCCATTTTTGTCTTCTTTAACAATAGATGCTGCAGTTTCGTCACAACTGCTCTCAATACCTAAAAAAATCAACTCTTTGCTCATTTTATGCGACCTCCCGTCGCTTAATATTTAATACTAATATAATGGAAAATAATATTTAAACAGAAAAAATGACAACAAAAGAAAAATTAATAATTGGTAGCAGAGGCAGTAGGCTTTCTCTGGCTCAAGCAGAACACTTCAAGGATGAACTTCTTCTGGCCAATCCACATCTTAGAACTGAACAAGTAGAATTAAAAGTAATCAAAACATCTGGTGATCAATTTAAGACAGAAAATTTAGCAACTATGGGAGGCAAGGGTCTTTTCGTAAAAGAAATTGAACAAGAACTGATTAATAAAAATATTGATTTTGCCGTGCACTCACTAAAAGACGTTCCTACTTTTGGGCTGGAGTCTTTGGTGCTTGCAGCTTTTTTAAAAAGAAAAGATGAAAGAGATGCCTTTATTTCACCAGTTGCAAAATCGTTTGATCAGCTCAAGCCCGGTTCTACAGTTGGAACTTCTTCGGTTAGAAGAATCGCGCAATTAAAAAAATTAAGAAGCGATTTAAATATTATTAGCATGCGAGGAAATATCGATACCAGGATTGAAAAAGTTAAAGAAGGAATTTACGATTCTATAGTTTTAGCTTACGCAGGATTAAAACGACTTGGGTTTCACAATCACGTTTCTGAAATTTTTGAAAAAGATAAAATGTTACCAGCGGCAGGACAAGGAGTGGTCACTATCCAGTGTAGAGCAGATGATTTTGAATCAATTAAGCTTGTAGATTCTGTTAATGATAAAGAAACACAAATTATTGTTAGCGCAGAAAGAAGCTTTTTACACCGAGTGAACGGAGCTTGCGATACTCCGGTTGCAGTCAATG
>CAWUVR010000032.1:0-6141 GCA_963925905.1 uncultured Pelagibacteraceae bacterium | reverse complement strand
CAAATTCATTAATATTAACTTATGATTACACAAGCAATTATACCATTAGCCGGACTAGGAACAAGGATGTTGCCCTTAACCAAGGTTGTCCCCAAGGAATTATGGCCATTGGGAAAATTGTCAATTTTAGAAAGAATTCTTATTGAATGTGAAGAAAGTGGAATAGAAGAGATTTTTTTAATTATATCAAAAAAGAAAAACATAATCAAAACCTACTTCGAGAAAGATATTACGCTTGAAAAAAAAGTTAAAAATAATCCCGAGCTACTTAAAAAATTAAAATTACTAACTAAATATAAAAAAAAAATTAAATTTGTCTATCAGAATTCTGCCAAAGGCCTTGGTGATGCAGTTAATATCTGTAAAAACAAAATAACCTCAGATCACTTTTTGTTAATTCTTCCAGACGACATTGTAATAAACAAAAATTGCTCACAAGAATTAATCAATATCTATAAAAAAAACAAAGGATCTGTCATTGCCATCAAAAAAGTAAAAAAAAATATAGTTAGCAGGTATGGAATTGTCGGTTATCATAAAAAAATTAATAATGTTTTGAGTCTTGATAAGCTAGTAGAAAAGCCATCGGTCAAAGAAAGTCCATCTTCTTTTGCAATTATCGGTCGATACATTTTGAGTAAAAAAATTTACAAGTATCTTGCCAAAACTAAAAAAGGAAAGCTTGGAGAAATTCAAATTACAGATGCTATGTCAATGATGTTAGCGGGCGGAGAGTCTTTTAAAGGTTGTATTTTTAAGGGAACATATTTAGATTGCGGCACAATTGATGGTTACATTAACTCCTTTAACTATATTGGATACAAGTAAATGAACATTTGTTTTATAGGAACCGGATATGTCGGGCTTGTTTCCGGAGTGTTATTTTCTGATTTTGGCAATTCTGTTTTTTGCGTAGACAAGGACGCGCAAAAAATTTCTAACTTGGAAAATGGAATAGTTCCAATTTATGAGCCAGGATTAGAAGAATTGGTCTTGAAAAATTTTGATGCGAAAAGAATTAAATTTACAACAGATATCAATAATGCAATTAAAAAATCTCAAGTGATTTTTATTGCTGTTGGTACGCCTACTTCAAAAAATGGTTCTTCAGCTGATTTAACAGGAGTGTTCAATGTGGCAAAAATTATTTCAAACAATATAAATTCTTACAAAACTATAGTTACAAAATCCACAGTGCCCCTTGGTACAGGAGACAAAATTGAAAAAATTTTATTACAAAAAAATAGCAAAAATTTATTTGACGTAATTTCCAATCCTGAGTTTTTAAGAGAAGGTGAGGCAATAAGAGATTTTAGATACCCTGATCGTGTTGTTATAGGAACAAATAATCCAAAGAAAGTTTCCCCCATAATGGAAAAACTTTATGCTCCGATCATTAAAAAGGGAGGAAAGTTTTTAGTTGTTGAGAGAAGAGCTGCTGAATTAATAAAATATGCAGCCAATGCATTTTTGGCTACCAAAATCACTTTCATCAATGAAATGGCCAACCTTTGCGAAAAAACTGGCATCAACATTGAAGACATATCTCTAGGCATAGGAACCGATGCAAGAATTGGATCACGTTTTCTTCGTGCTGGACCTGCTTATGGAGGGTCGTGTTTTCCAAAAGACACCAAAGCTTTAGCAAGCACCGGAAAAGAATTCAAAGTAGACTTAACATTAGTAAAATGCGTAATTGGCTCTAATGATAATAGAAGCTCTTTAATAACTTCTCAAATACTCAAAATTTTAAAAAAACCAAAAAATAAAAAAGTTACTTTTTTGGGAGTAACCTTCAAAGCAAATACGGACGACATGAGAGATTCTTCTTGTTTGAAAATAATTCCGTCTTTAATAAAAAAAGGCTGCATAATTAGTTATTTCGAACCAACAGGACAAAAAAAAATTCTTGATCGTTATAAATCAGTTAAGCATATTGATAACATTGAAGAGGCTATCCAGTTTTCAGACTTGGTAATTATTCACACTGAGTGGGATGAGTTCAAAAGTCTAGATTTTGAAAAGATTAGAAATAAAAAAAATTTGTTAATTTACGATCTAAGAAATTTATATGATCCTGATTACTTTTTAAATAAAAATATAAAGTACCACTCTATTGGCAGGCCGTTTAATGTCTAAAGATCTTGTTAAATCAAGAAAAGTTGGATTATCAACAAAAATTAAAACGCCCATTTTTTACAATGTAATAATTTTAAATGATGATTTTACAACAATGGAATTTGTTGTTAAAGTTTTGACTATGTTTTTTAATCTGTCCCTGCATAAAGCAAATCAAGTTATGTTAAAAATTCACAAGGAGGGATATTGTATTGTTGGAACCTATGCAAAAGACATAGCAACAACACTTGTTTCGCAAGTTAACAATTACTCAAAGCAAAACCATTTTCCTTTAAAGGCTACTATGGAGTCTCAGTAGATGGCAACGTTTACCAAATCTTTAGAAAATGCAATTTCCCAAGCTTTTAAAATAGCTTCTGAAAAAAATCATCAATACGTAACACTCGAGCATTTGCTATTATCTCTAACGGAGGAGACAGATGCTTTGAATGTTATGAAAGCTTGTAGCGTTGACACAGGATTGCTTAAAGAAAATTTAGAATATTATATTGATAATGAATTGGAAAATATTATTAACACGGAAAAAGATACCGAACCACAGCCCACAGCTGGTTTTCAAAGAGTCATTCAAAGATCGATAGTTCATGTACAGTCTTCTGGAAAAAATGAAGTAACTGGTGCTAATATTTTAGTTTCTTTATTTGCAGAAAGAGAAAGTCATGCCACATACTTTTTGCAAGAACAGGAAGTCACCAGATACGATGTTGTCAATTTCATTTCCCACGGCATTACCAAAATTGATAGCTTTTCTTATAGCGATAATTTTGGCGACACTGCCAAAACCAACTCTTCTGTAAAAAATTCTGCGCTAGATACGTATTGTATTAATCTTATCAAAAAAGCTGAGAAAAATAATATCGATACTTTAATTGGTAGGGCGGAAGAGGTGGACCGAATAACCCAAATTTTATGCAGAAGGACCAAAAATAATCCTTTATTAGTAGGTGATCCAGGGGTTGGAAAAACAGCTATTGTGGAAGGTCTTGCCCACAAAATTTTTAACAACCAGGTTCCAGATGTTCTTAAAGATAGTGTGATTTACTCTTTAGATATGGGAGTTCTTATAGCAGGCACAAGATACAGGGGTGACTTTGAAGAGAGGTTAAAGTCTATTATTAATGAAATTGAGAAAAATAAAAATTTTATTCTTTTTGTTGATGAAATTCATTCTCTAATCGGAACAGGATCAACTTCTGGAAACTCCATGGATGCCGCAAACATGTTAAAACCAGCACTACAGTCAGGTCAAATAAGATGTATTGGATCGACAACATTTTCTGAGTACAGACAGTATTTTGAAAAAGATAGGGCATTGCAAAGAAGATTTCAAAAAATAGATGTTTCTGAGCCAAGCGTAGAAGAGGCTTACAAAATCATGTATGGCCTCAAAAACAGATATGAAGAATTTCACAATGTTAAATACTCAGATGAAGCTATCCGTGCTTCTGTCGATCTTTCGTCTAAGTATATTGGCAATAAGAAATTACCAGACAAGTCTATAGATATTATTGATGAGTTGGGTTCGTACGAGTCTTTGCAGCCCCAAGATAAGAAAAAAGAAATTTTAACAGAAGAGGATATTGAAAAAATTGTTTCTAAAATGACAAAAATTCCAGAAAAGAATATTACTCTTAACGATCGAAATTATTTGAGAGATATAGATAAAAATTTAAAAAGATTAATTTACGGCCAGGACCATGCCATTGATGCTTTGGCAAGCTCAATAAAACTATCCAGATCAGGACTAAGAGATTCTAGAAAAACGATCGGCAACTATTTGTTTAGTGGACCCACAGGAGTAGGAAAGACGGAGCTGGCAAAGCAACTAGCAAACACGCTT
The DNA here is from genome assembly GCA_963925905.1 of uncultured Pelagibacteraceae bacterium. Taxonomy (GTDB): domain Bacteria; phylum Pseudomonadota; class Alphaproteobacteria; order Pelagibacterales; family Pelagibacteraceae; genus IMCC9063. Next base: position 2,162 of record CAWUVR010000032.1, on the reverse strand, counting down.
GGAGTTGAATTGTTGCGTTTTGATATGTCAGAATATTCTGAGCGTCACACTGTTTCTAAACTTATAGGTGCACCCCCAGGATACGTGGGATTTGATCAGGGAGGGCAATTATCCGAGTCTGTTGAAAAAAATCCTCATGCAGTTTTGCTAATTGACGAAATTGAAAAGGCACATCAAGATATTTATAATATTTTATTGCAAATCATGGACTATGGAATTTTAACCGACCAAAACGGAAAAAAAATAGATTTTAGAAATATTGTTCTTATTCTAACTACTAATGCAGGTGCTACCGACTTGGAAAAAAATGAACTTGGATTTGTAAAAAACAAAGACAATCAGGTTGATATTGAAACTATTAATAAAATTTTTTCACCAGAATTTAGAAATAGGTTGGATGCGTTGATTAGATTTAATCATTTAGATAAATCTGTAATTAGACAAATTGTTAGCAAGTTTATTTTAGAACTCGAAACGCAATTGAATGCAAGAGACATAAGTATTGAATTGTCTGAATCTGCATACGGTTTAATTTGTGAGCTTGGCTACAGCAAAACTATGGGAGCAAGACCAATTGCACGGTTTATAGACGAAAAAATCAAAAAGCCTCTAGCCAATGAAATAATTCACGGAAAGTTAATGGATGGCGGTCTAGTTATCGTTAACACTGAAAAGCAAGAATTTGTTTTTGATATAAAGAAACTAGAGATTAAGAAATTGTCTAAACAATTTATAAACTAGTTTTCAATTTCAAAAAGAGCTTCTATTTCAACAGCAGCTCCAAGAGGTAGGCTCTCTACGCCCACAACAGCTCTAGTGTGCTTTCCTTTATCACCAAAAATCTGAACAAGAATATCAGATGCCGCATTTAGCAATAAGGGATGATCCTTGAAATCTTTAGTGCAATTTACATATCCATTAATTTTAATACATTTTTTAACTCTATCTAAGTCTTGAACGGCATTTTTTAAATGACCAATACTATTGAGAATGCATAATTTTGCAGCTTCTCTTCCCTGTTCCAGAGTCAAGTTGTCACCTAGCTTTCCTAGAGTTAGCTCACCCTTACTATTGAGTGGTAATTGTCCCGATATATAAACTAAATTATTCACAATAGTGTGCGCCACATAATTTCCAACAGGTGAGGGTGGAGTTGGCAATGCAATTTCTAATTTTTTAATCAATTCATCAATTTTCGACATTTTCTTTATCCTTTTCTTTTTTTTTTGGTTTTTTTTTGGTTTTTTTTGTTGCTTTCTTTTTTAAAGTTTTCCCTTTTTTGGAAGCGTCATACTCAAGTCTTTTTTGTATTAAATCCAATGCCTCTTCCATAGTAATGCTTTCAGGATCCTTGTCATCTGGAATGGTTGCGTTAATAGTTTTGTATTTTACATAAGGGCCATACGAGCCTTTCATAATTTTTATTGGCTTTTGGTCTTCAGGGTGCTCTCCGATCGTTTTGATCTCATTAGAAGACCTTCTTCCTGGCTTTGCCTCAGCAATCATTGTGACGGCTCTATTGAGACCTATGGTAAATATGTCTTCAGGAGCCTCTAAAGTGGCTGATTTTTTATCACATTTTATATATGGGCCATATCTGCCATTGTTAAGTGTAATATCCATATTATTTTCTGGATATTGACCCAAAACCTTGGGTAAGCCAGCTAGAAATCTAGCTTTTTCTAAATTGATATCATCAAGAGATATTCCTTTTGGAATAGACACGTTTTTCATTTCCTTTTCTTCATTGCCGACTTGTAAGTACGGACCAAATCTTCCTTTCTTTAAAACAATGTTTTTGTCGTCTTCTGTTTTTCCAATTTCCTTAGGCTCTGCTAAGTAATCTTGTTCAGCTGCTTTGATCCTAGATAGGGGTCTGGTAAATTTGCAGTCAGGATATTTTGAGCAACCAATAAAGGCTCCAAATCTTCCAATTTTTAAACTTAGTTCTCCACCGCATTCGCATGCTCTCTTAATTTTTCCAGAATCGTCTTTGTCAAAAATAATCTCACCTAAACTAACATTCATCATGTCTAGAATTTCTCTAGTTCTCAGCTCTTTAACTTTGGAAACATTCTCATTAAACTCTTTCCAGAATTTGGACAAAACTTCAATCCAGTCAATTTTTCCAGAGGTGATATCATCTAAACTTTCTTCTAGGC
>CAWUVR010000031.1:0-3614 GCA_963925905.1 uncultured Pelagibacteraceae bacterium | reverse complement strand
CCCGACTTAATTCTAAAAATGATTTAGACTTAAGCATGTCTTTGTAATTTTTGCTGGATAACTTTTTTTTAAATTTTTTCAGCTGTGATTTAATCTGATAACTATAAGGGCAATAGAGGTCTTTTTTTAATACCAGGTGATTTTTTCCATCTGTTTCAATAATAGATAGATCAATACCATCAAAGGAAGTGCCACTCATCGTTCCAAGGCTTGTGTAAATTCTTCCCATAAATAATATTTTAAAATAGTTTAATATTGTATAATAATCCAATAAACACACACTTATAAATGAATAAAAATCTTTTAACAGAATTTAAAAACCGTGGATATTTTTTCCAATGCACGAATGAAAAACATTTGGAAAAGCTTCTGGAAAGCAAAAAAATATCTTTTTACATTGGTTTTGATTGTACTGCCTCAAGTTTACATGTGGGTAGTTTAATTCAAATAATGTGTCTTCGATTATTTCAAAAATATGGACATACTCCTATTGTTTTACTTGGTGGAGGAACAACAATGGTCGGGGATCCTTCGGGCAAAGAAGAAACTAGAAAAATTTTAACCGAATCTGAAATTCAAAAAAATATCAAAAAAATTAAGAATGTTTTTTCAAAATTTTTAGACCATAAGGGAAAAAATAAAGTTGTTTATGTTGACAATAAAAAATGGCTTTCTAAACTAAACTACATTCATTTCTTAAGAGACTACGGAAAACATTTTTCTATTAATAAAATGCTAACATTTGATAGTGTTAAATTGAGATTGGAACGAGAGCAATCATTGAGCTTTCTTGAGTTTAACTACATGATCTTGCAAGCTTACGATTACCTGGAATTATTTAAAAAAAACAAATGCACTCTGCAGATAGGTGGCTCTGACCAGTGGGGAAATATTGTCAATGGAGTAGAATTAATTAGAAAAGAGATTCAGGAAGAGGCTCTTGGTCTAACTACGCCGTTAATTACAACATCCCAAGGAACTAAAATGGGAAAAACTGAAAAAGGTGCAGTTTGGTTGGATGAAAAATTAGTCAGCAGCTATGACTATTGGCAATTCTGGAGGAATACTGATGACAGAGATGTTTTGAAATATTTGTATCTATTTACAGAACTGAGTACCGAAAACATTAATCAATATCAAAATTACTCAGGTAACAAACTTAATGAACTTAAGATATTATTGGCCAATGAAGCTACCAAACTACTTCATGGGGAGAAGGCGTCTAGCAATGCAGAGCTGACATCCAAAGTAACTTTTGAGGATCGCTCAGCTGGTGACGACCTACCAAGCAAAGATATGAAAAAAATTGATCTTGAAAAAGGTATTTTATTGAAAGATCTATTATTAGAAATTGAATTTGCCACTTCTGGAGGTGACTTCAAAAGAAACATCGCTAATCTTGCCTACCGAATTAACAACAATATCGAAACTGATGAGGGGAAAAAAATTACATCTGAAGATTCTGTAGATCAGCAAATAAAAATATCTTTTGGAAAAAAGAAACACTTTGTCATTAAAGTTATTTAGAACCTTCTCCAAACAAATCAAAAAACCTTTGTATAAATCGTGGAGTTAAAGTTCTTATGGGATTAACGGTGGTTTTTAAAGCATCTGGCTGTCCTTTGATTTTAAAGCTAGCACCAAATACTCCATCCCCCTGCTTGCCAGTGATTACTTTTCCTAAAATAGGTATTTTTCTAATAATGTCGTTAACTAAATAAGCCGGGACTAAATTTCCATCGATACTTACAAAGCCATCTGAGTTAATTTTTCCTTCAAGAGTGTAACCAAGGGAGTCTCCTGTGCCATACGCATCTTTAATGGTTAAAATTTTATCTTTAATTTCGTATTCTAAGTATGACTTATCAAAAAAAACACCTTTACCGGTCAGTGTGTCTACAATCCCTGTGAAGGAGGTTAATGAAAGAAGATTTGCAAGAATGGGCATCTCTTTGATATAAAAATTTGTTAGGGTGATTTTTGCGTGCGAAGTGTTTTTATCCATCTTTTCAGATATAAAGCTTAACTTTCCATTGCTAAACCCCTTAGCAAATCCCAAGCCAGAAAGAAAAGGCCTAGATCTGTCGGATGACAAAGAAGTCTCTAAATTATTTTTTTTATTTCTAGAAATTTGGATTGAGGCTGTTTCATTGTTGGAAAAAGAACCAAATGCATTCAAGAACTCGTAATCTCCGTTTCTTATCGTTGAAGACGATACCAGCTCATTAAGGGTGTCTTCTCCTATATAAACTTTCTTTATATTCAATTTAACATTTGAATAAAATTTTGCAGAAATGTTTTCTTCATGATCATTGCGATCTGTTAAGGATTTAACAAATTCTGTTAGATCCAAAGAGCTTCCGTTTACGCTAACTAGATTTTTATTTTTACTTATAGTCAGTGAATTTTTTGGTGTTTTTATATTGATCTGCTTAAAATTTTCAATTTGATAATCTTGGTTTAAAACTAAATTACTAAAATTTATTTTAGAGTCCTTAGATACGTAATTTAATTTTGAGACATTGGTTACTTGTTTGGACTTGTTATCAAAAACAAAATCAAGATTAGCTTTGTTGTTCTCCTCTTTTTTATAGTTAATATTTTGCAATTCAACCACAGCCTTGTCTAAATTTAAACTGGCATCAAAAACATTATAACCTTGCTGATTACTGATATTGAATTTAAAATCTACCAATCCTTTGATTAATTTAGTTTTAAAAAAAGGCTCGACATCCAAAGTGTTTAATGAGCCAGAAAAGCTACTCTGAAAATTCCCAGAATCTACCTTCTTGAAAAAGGAAAAATTAACTGGCTTATCGTTTAGCAAAAAAGATCCCTTTGTGGTCAAATTCTTATCTAACAAATCAGAACTGCTATTAAATTGTGTAATAAGAACTCTGTCTTTTTTGATTTTGTCTTTTGCAAATGAATAATCAAAACTTCCATTAATGGTGCGAATTTTACTATTGCTCTTAATGTTCTTGATAGAAAATTCCTTATCAAGTGCTGCACTTAATAAAATGTCTATATTCAAATCACCCTTTAAATTCTCAACACCTGCCGGCAATATATTCTCCGATAAGATTTTAAATTCTTTCAGCTTGGTTAAGTAGTCAATTTTTCCTTTAATAAAAATTTTAGTGCTGACAGATAATTCTTCAGGATTTTTATGATCCAAAGTTATGTTGGATTGCTGTATATCCAGATCAGCTAACTTTCCCCTATCAATAAGAATTTCTAAAACTGAATTTTTATACTTTAATTCTGCACCGACTTCAGTTGCGTAAGGAAAATTTTCATAAATTTGAATAGTTGTGTTTTTTAAAATACCGTCAAAACTTATATCCTTGAGGTTTTCAAAATTAATATTGGCATGTCCTTCCAAACTTCCCTCTAAGAATTTGCTAGCAATAACAGCGTATGATCCTGCATCCAGTTCTTTTGCTAATGATGCGATAGCTGTCATCTTTGTCCTGTCTAACTCAAGATATGCTGATTTAACCTTGTATTTTTTTTGTAGTGCAGAAAATAAGTCGATATCTACCTTTATATCCCTGATGTTAATTTTATTTTTTTTGTATAAAAATTCTGGATTATTCAATTTTACTACTACG
>CAWUVR010000030.1:0-5591 GCA_963925905.1 uncultured Pelagibacteraceae bacterium | reverse complement strand
ACATAGTTCCTCAGAGCATAGAAAGTGTGATCCCTTCCTATTTGAAAATTTATAGGCCCAAAGGTCAATTTAGTGAGTAGTATAATAAAAAGTTAGAAGAATTATACCCAAAAAGATTCTGAAAATTACAAACACATTTAGACTAAATTTTTTTAAAAAAATTAAAAAATATTTAATTGTGGCTAAAGAAAATAAAAAACTAAAAAGAAAAGCAAACAAAGAAAGCGTATTAAAGCTTGTTTCCCCCAACTTGTATATTTCGTAAGTACTCAAGATAAAAGCTGCAGACAAAGTTGGTATGGACAATAAGAAAGAAAATCTAGCTGCATCTACTCTGTTAAACTTTAAGAATCTTGCTCCTGTTAAAGTAATTCCGCTGCGAGAAGTTCCCGGTATTAGTGCCAGAACTTGATACAATCCTATTATAAAAGAATCCTTGTGGGAGATTGATTTAGTAAAAAATTTTTCCTCTTTATTTTTATCACTAAAAAACAATAGGAGACCAAAAAATATTGTTGCATACCCTATTACAGCAATATTCATTATTTGATCAATGATACCCAGATACTGTAGCAGACCACCAACCAACACTACTGGAAGGGTTGCTACAATTAAATTGCCGAGTAACTTATGGTTGTTCCAAAGATTGATTAAATCTTTAAAAAAGAATAGCACTACAGCAGCCAAACTTCCTCCATGCATAGTTACATTTATCAAGAGGTTGTTGTTTTTTAATTGTAAAATATTTTCAAAAATAACCAAAAGGCCCGAGCTTGAAACTGGAATAAATTCAGAAACTCCTTGAACAATAGACAGGAATAAAATTTTGATAAAATAAAGTTCGCTCACTGACATCGCGAGTGATCTTTACACCTATATTCTTAATGTTTAAACAAATTCAAAACTGGTCAATTTTTGGGACATGTTTTGAACTTTGATTAGTAATTTTTGGCATAATTGCTCAATATTTATTAAATGGTAACAGTATATTGACTAAAAAAACACTTTATTATTGTATTTATTTGAAAAGCTGAAATAAAATAGCCTAAATTAAATTAAATCATCATGACTGAAAAAATGCTTAAATTTGTTGGAATAAAAAAGGAAACTCCAACAAAGTTAGAATCTTCAGAAAGAGTTTCTAATTTTCACGAAATTTATAAGGAATTTATAGAAAGCAAAGCTTCGGAGCAGGCAAGCAGATGTTCACAGTGTGGAACTCCTTTCTGCCAAGTACACTGTCCACTTCACAACAACATTCCTGATTGGCTTAAATTAACAGCGGAAGGAAGATTGGAGGAGGCTTACAAATTAGCTTCTTCTACAAACTCAATGCCAGAAGTTTGTGGATCTATTTGCCCCCAAGATCGTTTGTGCGAAGGAAATTGTGTTATTGAACAGTCGGGTCATGGAACTGTGACTATTGGTGCAATAGAGAAATATATTACAAACACTGCTTGGGAAAATGGTTGGGTTGAAATCATAAAGCCAACAAAAGAATTAAAAGAGTCAGTAGGAATTATAGGAGCGGGACCCGCAGGCCTAGCTGCCGCAGAGCAATTACGACAAAAAGGATTTCAAGTTACTATTTATGATCGTTATGACCGAGCTGGTGGTTTATTAATTTATGGAATTCCTAATTTTAAATTAGAAAAATCTGCAGTTCAAAGAAGAGCCAAACTTTATCAGGATAGTGGAATTAAGTTTGTGCAAAATTTTGAAGTAGGTAGAGACTCTACCTTGGAAGAATTAAAAGAAAAACATGACGCAGTTTTAATTGCAACTGGAGTTTATAAAGCTAGAGAAATAGATGTGCCAGGAAAAGATTTGGAAAATGTTTTTCCTGCAATGAAATTTTTAACGGCCTCAAATAAAAAAGGACTAGGTGATTCAGTCCCTGAATTTGAAGACGGAACTTTAAACGCCGAAGGAAAAGATGTTGTTGTCATTGGCGGCGGCGATACAGCAATGGATTGTGTTAGAACTGCAATAAGACAGAAAGCCAAGTCTGTATCTTGCCTTTATAGAAGAGATAAAAAAAATATGCCAGGGTCTGCAAGGGAGGTTCAAAATGCAGAAGAAGAAGGTGTGAAGTTTATTTGGCTATCTAGCCCAAAGGAATTCGTAGGAAAAGGGAAAGTTGAAAAAGTTGTTTATGACAAAATAAGATTAGCCGAGCCAGACTCTTCTGGACGTCAATCTCCAAAAATTATTGAGGGTGCCCACAAAGAATTATCTGCTGATCTTGTTATTCAAGCACTTGGTTTTGATCCGGAGGAAATACCAACTTTGTTTTCAGAGCCTAAATTAGAAGTTTCTAAATGGGGAACTGTCAAAACAGATTTAAAAACTATGAGAACTAATATTAGAGGAGTATTCGCGGCGGGAGATATAGTTCGTGGAGCTTCGCTTGTGGTTTGGGCTATCCGAGATGGCAGAGATGCTGCAAAAGAAATTGACAAATACTTAAAAATTAAAAAAGAACAAGCATCGGTTAGGGCTGCATAATGAAAGATTTGTATTTAAAAAATTTAGAATTACTTAACAAAAACCACATCAATACGCAGGAGCATGATGCTTGCGGAGTGGGTTTTGTTGCCTCAATGAATACTAAGCCAAGAAGAGACGTGATTATCAATGGAATTAACGCATTAAAAGCCGTTTGGCATAGAGGAGCGGTAGATGCAGATGGCAAAACAGGAGACGGAGCAGGAATTCATTTTGAGTTCAGTAAAGATTTTTTTGAAGACAAAATAAATTCAACTGGTCACACCCTAAAAGACAATCAAAAGCTTTGCGTCGGTATGATTTTTTTACCAAGAAATAACTTTGGGGAACAGGAGCGTTGTAGAACGCTTATGGAACAGGAGCTTCTTAAAAATGATTTCTATATTTTTGGATGGAGACAAGTTCCTGTAAATGCAAAAGTTTTAGGTCAAAAAGCAAACGATACCAGACCTGAGATTGAACAACTGTTATTTACAACAAATAAAAATTTATCAGATGAAGAGCTGGAAACATTGTTATTTGCAGTGAGAAAAAAAATAGAAAAGCGATCCACAGAAGAGCAGTTAAGAGAATTTTATATTTGTTCGTTTAGTGCCAAGACTATTATTTATAAAGGAATGTTTCTGGCGCAACACTTAAGTGATTTTTATCCAGATTTTGCCGATGAAAGATTTGTTTCTCGTTTTGCTATTTTTCATCAAAGATTTTCAACTAACACATTTCCTTCGTGGGAGCTTGCACAGCCTTTCAGAATTATAGCGCACAATGGAGAGATCAACACTCTAAAAGGAAATGTTAATTGGATGAAAACTCATGAGGCTGGAATGGAAAGCAATTTAATAGAGAACATTGAAGACATAAAACCTATTATCAGATCTGGAAATTCGGACACAGCATCATTAGATGCTGCATTTGAACTGTTGGTACGAACAGGAAGATCTTTGCCTGTAGCAAAAATGATGTTGATACCTGAGGCGTGGTCTAAAAAAAGCAAAATTATTCCAAAGGCACATCGAGAAATGTATAATTATTTAAATTCTTTAATTGAGCCATGGGATGGCCCGGCAGCTATTGCAGCTTGTGATGGAAAATGGGTTGTTGCGGCTTCTGACAGAAACGGTTTGAGACCTCTGCGATTTACCATTACTAAAGATAAGCTTTTCTTCGCTGGTTCAGAAACTGGAATGATACCTGTTTCCGAAGACAATATTTTATTTAAAGGACGTGTAGGGCCTGGACAGATGATCTCTTTAGATTTGGACAAAGGCAAGTATTACAATGACAGTAAAACAAAAGATCATTTATCATCAAATCCAATCTATAAAAAATTTTCTTCTAATCATATCGAGCTAAGTAAAACATTAAGTGAAATCAAAGAAAAAAATAATTACGAAGGAACAGAATTGAGACAAAGGCAGTTCATTGCTGGTTTCACCATAGAAGATCTGGAGAGCATACTCCACCCGATGATTGAGGATCAAAAAGAAGCAATTGGGTCAATGGGAGACGACACTCCTATTGCTGTTTTATCAAGTAAATTCAGACCTCTTTCTAACTTTTTCAGACAAAATTTTAGTCAGGTAACCAATCCGCCTATCGATTCTTTAAGAGAGAGTAGAGTTATGTCGCTAAACACAAGGTTTGGAAATTTAGAGAATATTTTAGATGACAGACTTACAGAACAAAAAAGTTATGTTTTAGAAGGTCCTGTTTTATCCAACTCCCAATTTAAAAAGTTATTTGAAACATTTGGAGACGAAAGTGTTCAAAAAATAGATTGTACCTTTGATAAAAACGACAAAGAGTTAAATCTTAAATCTGAAATAGAGAGAATTAGATCAGAATCTGAGTTTTCTGTAAGAGCCGGAAAGAAGCACTTAATTATTAGTGATGAAAATATTTCCAAAGATAGGATAAGTGTTCCAATCATTCTTGCTGTTGGAGCAGTCCAGTCTCACTTGGTTAAAAAGGGGCTAAGAAAATTTACTTCTATTAACGTAAGATCATCAGAATGTTTAGATACGCACTATTATGCGGTTTTGATTGGAGTAGGAGCAACTACTGTTAATGCTTACTTGGCAATAGATTCAATCTATCAAAGATACACAAAGGGATTGTTTGGAAAACTTTCTTTTGAAGAGTGTGTTAATCGTTACATAAAAGCGGTGAACGATGGTCTTTTAAAAATTATGTCCAAAATGGGCATTTCAGTTATTAGCTCTTATCGTGGAGGATTAAATTTTCAATCTTTGGGTCTTAGTCGCGGATTGGTGGCTGACTATTTTCCCGGATTAGAATCTAAAATCTCTGGAATTGGACTTTCTGGAATTGAAGACATGATTAGAAAACAGCATGAAGCAACTTATTCAGAAAATATTATCACTTTGCCCATAGGGGGTATTTATAAATATCGACACGGAGGAGAGACGCACGCCTATCAAGCAAAGACTATCCATCTTTTGCAGACAGCCGTGGGAAACGATTCTTACGAACTGTTTAAAAAATATTCAAAATTAATGAGTGAGATGCCTCCGATTCATCTTAGGGATTTGCTGGATTTTAGATTTAAAAATAAAGCAATCTCATTGCAAGAAGTTGAGTCAGTTACTCATATTAGAAAAAGATTTGGATCAGGAAGTATGTCTTTAGGAGCTTTATCTAAAGAAGCACATGAGACATTGGCAATTGCAATGAATAGAATTGGAGGAGCTTCGTGCAGTGGAGAAGGTGGAGAAGATGAAATTAGATCTGTACCAAGAGAAAATGGAGACAATGCCAATTCACGAGTTAAGCAAATTGCATCTGCAAGATTTGGTGTAACCGCTACTTATTTAAACAATTGTAATGAAATAGAAATTAAGATGGCGCAAGGTGCAAAACCTGGAGAAGGTGGCCAATTACCTGGGTTTAAGGTAACAAAAGAAATTGCAAAGTTAAGACATTCGACACCAGGAGTGACATTGGTTTCTCCACCACCTCATCATGATATTTATTCAATTGAGGACTTGGCTCAATTAATTTACGATTTAAAGCAGATTAATCCAAAAGCTAGAGTTGGAGTAAAGTTAGTTGCTTCAGGTGGA
>CAWUVR010000029.1:0-16581 GCA_963925905.1 uncultured Pelagibacteraceae bacterium | reverse complement strand
AAATACTAAGGCATAATTCCATAAGCTTCTGGCACCAAACCACACTGGTCCAAATAGAGCAGCAAACAAATTAAAAGAGATGACTGTTTTTGTGCTATTGCCAATTTTTTGAAATTGTCTGATATAATAATCTGGATTTGTTTTAACAAATGTTTTTATTTCTTTATCGTAATTCATTACTGGTTACCTTCTACAATGCTTTTGAGTAATTCTTTTTTAGTTACTACTCCCACTTCTTGCTCTTGTTGATTATAAATCATTAAATCATGATCTTGATTTGCAGAAATTTCTACCAATTTATTTAAATTGTCCGTCTCATAAGCTTTAGCGAAATTACTTGATAGTTCAGCAGTAGAGGATTTATAAGCATTGATAGGTTTCATTATGGAATGAGCTTTTACTACTTTCAATCTAGATATCCCTTTAACAAACTCTTCAACGTATTTATCTTTTGGGTTGACCACAATGTCCTCAGGTGTTCCCACTTGAATAACTTGTCCGTCTCTCATGATGGCAATTCGATGACCAACTCTAACCGCCTCATCAAGATCATGAGTTATAAAAACAGTAGTTTTCTTCATAACTTTTGAAAGTTTAATAAACTCTTCTTGCAACTGTCTTCTGATCAATGGATCCAAAGCACTAAACGGTTCGTCCATAAGCAATACCTCAGGATTTGCTGCAAGAGCTCTTGCTAACCCAACTCTTTGTTGCATACCCCCAGATAATTCATGAGCAAATTTATTACCCCAGCCATTTAGTTCTACCGTATCTAATATTTTATCAACTTCTTCATATCTTTGGTTTTTGTTAATTCCTCTAATTTCTAGCGGCATAGCAATATTGTCTATGACCGAACGATGGGGCATTAATGCAAAATTTTGAAAAACCATGCCAATTTTTTTATTTCTAAACTCTCGCAAAGAATGCTCATCTAGAGTCATGATATCAATATCATTAATGTAAATTTTTCCTGAGGTTGGTTCTAAAAGTCTATTAAAATGTCTCACCAAAGTAGATTTGCCACTCCCCGACAATCCCATCACACAAAAAATTTCCCCCTGCTTAACATCAAAGGTTACGTCAGCTACACCAATAACTATATTGTATTTTTCTAATGCTTCTTTTTTACTGATCTTATTAGCTTGAGCAATTTTTAAAATATCTGGAGATGGATTGCCAAATATTTTCCAGACATTTTCTACTTTTATAGCAGTGTTGTTGTGCATTGAAGTAAGCTAATTTTTTTTGAGATACATCACAACCTGATAATAATTTATCAGGTTGTGATTTGATTTTTATTTATAAATTATAGTCCTAACCAAGAATTAACTTTTTTAGAATTATTTTTTATATATTCCTTCGCAACTTCGTTAGGATCTCTTTTTTTAGTAGAGATTTCATAAGCTAACTTACCAACTTCATCGGCTGTAAGTTGAAATCTTTTGAAGAAACCTGCGATAGCTGGAGATTGCTTTTCTAAGCTTAGAGACCAACCAATTTGGATTTGCTTAAGAGCATCTTTACTTGCTACAAAAGATTTTTTCTTCCAATCAGGACTAACGTTAGGTTGAACCATCACATATTTTTTAGGATCGTGCTTAGGCTCTGTTAACATAACAATGTCAAAAGTGGACCAAATGGCATGAGGTTTGTAGCAATAAAATGCATAGCCTTCACCTTTTGTAATTGAGTCTTTAACTCTTGCGTCTTTTACAGTTTCTAATGCTGTAACTGGCTCAATTCCTGCGGCAAGTAATTTGTAATCTCTAATTTTGATTTCATTTACGTTAGCTGAAGCCCAACCAGGAGCACCAATCCAGAATTCACCTTTTCCATTTCCATCGCTGTCCATTGCTTTCACAACTTCTGGTCTTCCAAGATCAAAAATTGAAGTGATGTTAAATTTTTTGGCAAAATTCTTAGAAACGCAATATCCTTGATTACCTTCGTAAGCTTTTGAACTCATTACTAATTTTCCACTACCAGAACCTTTTACTAATTTTTTTGTAAAACCTTCTTGGTTAGGAAGCCAGATATCTGGATGAACTTGAATCTCACCTTTATCTCTCTCGATAGCACCGTAGATGGCAGCATTATTTCCCGTAACAATTTCTGCTTTTCCACCAATTTTATCATTAACCACTGCTTGTAATAAGTGAGCAATAGCTTTAGCTCCAGGCCAACCCGGATCCCCAATCTTAACAGTCTCTGCTGCAAAAATAGAAGTCGATGACAAACAAATAACAAGAGTCATCAAACCTTTTTTTATTATATTCATATTAATTATCTCCCTGTTTTTTTAATAATTATAATTTATTCAAAAAATAAAAAAAATCGACATTTATTATCTAAGTTCCATTGTTTATTCTTAAGTAAATGGACTGTTTTTTTGAATTACTTAAGAAACTTTAAAACTTCTTTGTTAAAAGCACTAACATTTTCTAAATGAGCGTTATGGGCGCAATTGCCAAATACTTTTAATTTACTATTTTTAATTTTATTTTTTAACATTTCTACCTGTTGTCTATTATAAGATTTATCTTTATTGCCCCAAGTGATCAAAGTCGGTATTTTAATTTTTTGTAAATTTCCAAGTCCATTCCAATTTTGCATCGCCTGCATAGAAAGATCAGCAGTTTTAAAGGAAATATTTGCATAAGCATTCTTGCATATTTTGTAGTTTTTGTTTTTATCTCCCTTTACAAACCATGTTTTGGAAATAAAGGAAGCTTGTTTTTTAACACCATTTATTTTTAATTTTTTTCTGGAAGCTTGAATAGTTTCAAATCTTCCCGGCATCTCCCCAATAGGACCGGTCGCATGCAAAACTACTTTTTTAATATTTTTATTTTTAGAAGCAATTTCTTGAGCAATCATGCCACCCATTGAGTGACCCATAAGATAAAAATTGTTTATTTTTAATGTATGCAATAATTTTTCTACAGCTTTTGAAAATTGTTTAATGCCATTTAAAGGCTTGGCTTTATGGCTTTTGCCATATCCGGGAAGGTCAATGGCTATGACTCTAAAGTATTTTTGAAATTCTTTTATTTGATATTTCCAAAGTGCATTACTGCCTAAAAAACCATGAATCAGAACCAAATCTTTTCCCGATCCAGAGTCCAGGTAGTGGATGTTATTTAAAACTGGCATAATGTTTAATTAATAATATAAGTCATTTCATGACAAATAAAAATTTAAATAAATTTCCAAGAATTAAATTAGGACACTTTCCAACACCAATTGAGCACTTAAAAAATATTTCAGATTATCTCGGAGGCCCCCAAATCTACATGAAAAGAGATGACTGCACTGGTTTGGCAACAGGAGGAAACAAAACTCGAAAATTAGAATTTCTTATGGCTGATGCTATGAATAAAAAAGCAGAGCTGGTGGTTACTATTGGAGCCGTCCAATCTAATCACGCCAGACAAACCGCAGCAGCAGCGACATTATTAGGTGTTAAATGCTTAGTTATTTTAGAACATAGACTGAAAAATCCTCCTGAAGCATACTTGAATTCAGGAAATGTATTTTTGGATAAAATTTTTGGAGCCGAAATTGAAGATTGTCCTCTTGATAGAGATGTAAAAGAATATGCCTTAGAAAGAGTGGAGCAAATTAAAAAAAAAGGAACTAATGTTTATTTCATTCCAGGCGGAGGCTCTAATGCGCTTGGTGCCTTAGGTTATGTGGAGTGCATTAATGAAATTATAAACGATAAGCAAAAAATTAATTTTAGTCATATAGTTCATGGAACTGGTAGCGCAGGAACCCAAGCCGGATTATTAGCTGGAAAAAAATTCTTTAATTATGAAGTTCCGGTTGTTGGAATTAGTGTTAGATTTACAAAAGATGTCCAAGAGAGCAAAGTTTATGATGTTGCAAAAGATACTTGCAATCTTTTAGAGTGTGATGTGTTAAAAAAAGAAGAAGTTTTGGCATTTGACGGATATGTGGGTGATGGATATGGTTTACCTACCGAGTCCATGAAGGAAGCTACGCTTCTTCTTGCAAAGAAAGAGGCAATTCTACTTGATCCTGTTTACTCAGGAAAAGGTTTTGCAGGAATGATAGATCTTATTAAGAACAATTATTTTTCTAAACAGGATAAGTTACTTTTTATTCATACCGGTGGTGCTGTTTCCCTGTTTGCTTACGAGTGGGCATTTAAATAAAAAGTTAATTAAATTATTTATGAATTCAAAAGTAAAAATCATAACTGGAGTCCTATTAACTTTACTTGTTGCTTTATCAGCGCAACAATTGAGTCATTATATTGGAGAGAATTTATTAGGTTATAAAAAAAGTCCAATCTCTGCTGTGATTATTGCAATTATTATTGGAATGTTTTTGGGAAATCTATTTCCTTGGTTTGTAAATATTGAGAAAGGTTTTGAGTTTGTTGCTAAATTTGTATTGAGATTAGGAATTATTTTACTTGGTATTAGATTGAGTTTTAGTGAATTGCTTGCTTTTGGTATTAAAGCAATACCATTAGTTATCATTTGCATTGTTGGAATTTTATTAATTGTAAAATTTTTTATTAAGTATTTAAAAGTTTCAGAGAAAATGTCGTATCTCATTTCTATTGGAACGGGCATTTGTGGAGCAACAGCTATTATTGCAACTGCACCAGTTATTAATGCCAAAAAAGAAGAGGTTGCATACGCTATTGCCAATATTACTATTTTTGGTGTGTTGGCCATGTTTCTTTATCCGTATTTAGCTAATATTTTATTTGATAATCAGGCGCTTCCAGTCGGTTTGTTTTTAGGAACGGCTATTCATGAGACAGCACAGGTTGCAGCTTCAGGACTAATCTATGCGGATCAGTTTGCCAATCCAGAAGTAATAAATTCTTCAACGGTAACCAAATTAGTTAGAAATAGTTTTTTGGTTATATTTATTCCGTTGATTGCCCATTTTTATAATTCTAAAAACAATCCAGGACAGAGCTATTCCATCATTAAAATATTTCCCTTTTTTATATTGGGATTTATTATGTTTGCGGTAATAAGAAGTGTTGGTGATTATTACATTGTCCAAAATATTAGCACTGTTATGGACAAAAGTTCTTGGAAGCTAATTATTTCAATTATTAAAAATTATTCAGAAATATTTTTAACCATGGCTATGGCTGCTATGGGATTGTTAACTAATTTTGCAGAGCTTAAAAAACTAGGTGCCAAGCCTTTTTTGGTTGGGTTAATAGCCGCTGTTTCTGCAGGAGTGATAAGCGCATCTTATATTCTTTTATTTGTGGCTTAGACAATAATTAAGGGGTTACCCAATAAGTTTTTGGGCCACTATCGGTTAATTCAATTTTAGCTCTACGGTGACCTTTCGATGCTAGGTACAACCATTCGAAAGTATGAATTTTGCTATCTACTATGGAAAAATTATCATATCCCGATTCACTTTCTTCTAAGGGTACCATGGTCCCACCATCGTATTGTGGAGGAATTCCAGAAGTAGGATCTTCACTGATCGTTCCGGGAGCGTGTTCTGCAAGATAACATTTTCTGCTCATTACTTGAGTTTTTTTCCAAGCTTCTTCCGTAGTCCTATTCTTATAATGAATGCTAGCGGTGCCGGTGGCTCTGACTTGGATCTTTCTTTCTTTATTATAAAAGAGAAAATAGATTTGATTATTGTTTTTAATGAATTCTGTTTTTTCTGATCGGATGTCGGTGTTAAATCGTAGGGTGTTATGTTCTTTATATGCGCCTCGCAAAACTACAATTCTAGCATCAGGACCTTGTTTGGAATTAAGCACAACGACGGGAAGTCTAAAGTCTTCGTTTCTATCTTTGACGCCTTTAGAAAGTAGAGCCCAGATTTCATCAAGGATTAAATCCTTGTTATTATAAAATCCAGGCTCCATATCTTTCACCGTGTTATTTTTTTTTAGGTAGTCTGGTAATTAAGCTAGAAGTATCAAAACGGTTTCCACCATTTTTTTGCACTTCGCTATAAAACGTGTCGATGATTTCTGTAACCGGAAGGGTAGAGCCATTATTTTTAGCTTCTGCCATCGCGATGGATAAATCTTTTCTCATCCAGTCTACTGCAAAGCCGTAATCAAACTTGTCTGTGATCATTGTTTTGTAACGGTTTTCCATTTGCCAAGATTGAGCAGCACCTTTGGAAATGACTTCAATGACATCTTCCATGTTTAATCCTGCATTTTGTCCAAACCGAATAGCTTCGGATAAACCCTGAACTAATCCGGCAATACAAATTTGATTGACCATTTTTGCAAGCTGTCCAGAACCAGAAGATCCTAGTAATTTAATTTTTTTTGCATAGTGATCAATCACCGGTTCTGCTTTAGCATAATCTGCTTGATCGCCACCGACCATCACCGTTAGTTGACCGCTTTCCGCACCTGCTTGGCCACCAGATACGGGAGCATCCAGAAATCCAAATTTTCTTTTTTTAGCTTCCACATTTAGCTCTCTTGCAATTTTTGCAGAAGCAGTAGTGTTATCTATGAAGATGGCTCCTTCTTTAACAGAGTGAAAGGCACCATGCTCACCAATGGTTACTTCCTTCAGATCGTTATCGTTACCTACGCAAGTAAATACAAAGTCAGAATCCTTAGCCGCATCTTTAGGAGTTGGTGCATGTTTTCCACCAAACTCTTTTGCCCATTTTTCTGCTTTCGCAGTTGTTCTATTATAAACCGTTACATCGTGACCGGCTTTTGCTATAAATCCCGCCATGGGGTAACCCATGACTCCAAGACCTATGAAAGCTACTTTTTTTGACATTCTTCTTATCTCCTTTATTTTATTAAATGTTTAATTTTCAATTCGTTAAAAATAATTTTAGATTTCTTTTATTTGGTTTCATTTTGACATTTTGTTCTAGCTTTGGTCAAACTTTTTTTATCGGTATTTTTAATCCATTTATCAGGCAAGATCTTAACTTGAGCCACTCTGAATTTGGCTTGATCTATTCCTTAGCCACGCTTTTAAGTAGTTTTTCTTTAATTTGGATAGGAAAAAAGATTGATGACTTTAAAATTATTTATTTTTCTATTTTTGTTTGTCTGTTCTTAGCTTTTGCTACTTTTTTTCTTACCTTAGTGACTAATATCATTCTGTTATTCTTTGCCATTTACTTTCTTAGATTATCTGGCCAAGGTTTAATGACTCATACCGCATCTACCTCCATGGCAAAGTTCTTTGATCTCAACCGCGGTAAGGCTCTTAGTATTTCTTGGCTTGGTCTAGTTATGGGAGAAGGGTTCTTGCCTTATCTGATTATTTTTATCATGAAGTTTTATTCATGGAAGATGGTTTGGCTTGGTATTTCTATTTTTATTTTATGTTTGGTTATTCCTTTTATATTTTTTAATTTAAAAAATTATATCGATGGTACTACCGAAAAGTCAGGGGTTAAAGCAGAGGTTAATTATGAAATTAAAAATTGGACTAGATCAGAAGTGCTTCGTGATTTAAAATTTTATTGTTTGTTGCCAGCGGTACTTGCACCTGGATTTTTAACTACCGGTATTTTTATTAATCAGTCTTATATTTTTGAAAGCAAAAACTGGTCGATGTTATTTTTGGCACAAGGATTTACTATGTACGCAGCTTTTAGTGTGGTTGCTTTAGCGGTATCTGGATTTTTGATTGATCGTTTTTCAGCCATTAAAGTATTGCCGTTTTATTTAGTCCCGACGATGTCAGCTTATTTGCTGGTGATTTTTAGTAGCTGGACTTTTACCCCTATGGCTATGATGATGTTAATTGCCATGACCAACGGAACTTCAGCGGTGCTACTGACTTCTACTTGGTCTGAAATTTATGGAACTAAGCATCTAGGTGGAATTAGATCGATCACCGTTTCCTTTTTTGTATTCTCCACCGCTATTGCACCTGCATTATTCGGTTATTTGATTGATCATCAGTTTAGCATTAATCAAATATTCACCATGATGCTGGGTTATCTGGTTTTTGCCAATCTCTTATTATTACTTAAATTTAAAGACTATAAACCCGTAAAAATTGCTTGATTTTAAAGTCTAAAGTCATTAGAAGACCCACAACTTATGGCACGTGTAACAGTAGAAGATTGTTTAGAACAAGTAGATAATCAATACGATTTAATCATCTTAGCTAAGGAACGAACCCTGCAAATTGGAGCGGGAGATGCACCTTTGGTGGATGAAGATAATGATAAAAAAACTGTAATTTCTTTAAGAGAAATTGGAGATAAAAAAATCGATATCAAAAAACTTACAGAAGCAACTATCGATAGAGCTCGTGACCATCCAGAAGACGCAACGGTTCAAGAAGATTTTGATGCTCCGGAAGGCGATGCCTTTGAAGAGATTTACAAAGGTGAAGTTTCCAAATCAGGTCAAGCGATCTTACCTTCTAAAAGATCTAGAAAAGTTCCAGCAGCTAACGCAGCGGCATCAGACGATGACGAGGATAGCGATGATTCATCAGAGGATGTAGTAGATGAAACTGCTGTAGAAGAAAAAGCAGAATAGTTTTTTACTTAAATTCCTTTAAAATTTTATCTCGGTGTTGGTCTAAGTTAGGTATCTCACCTCTAGTTGTTTCGTCTTTATAAGGTGACATCTTAATAGGATTTCCTGCCATTTTAAAATTACCAATCTTGTCATGATTAGCGCTGACGATCATATTTCTAAATTGAATTTGCGGATTGTCCACCGCCTCTTTAATATTATTAATGGGACCACACGGAATTTTCTTTTCGGTAAATAGAGCAACCCATTCTTCGGTAGTTTTGTGTAGTAGTTTTACTTCTATGATTTTCTTTAGCTCATCCATGTTATTAGTTCTTGATTGATTGTCTTTAAAGCGGTCGAGTTTATAACAATCACAACCTAGCGTAAGACACATACCTTCAAATAACTTATCGTTACCGGCAGCAATAATAATGTAGCTGTTTTTTGTTTTGAAAGCTTCAAAAGGAGCAATCGATGGATGACGTGATCCCATCGGTTTTGGAATTTCTCCTTTAGATAAATATCGTGCAATAGCATTTTCTAAAATAGCAATTTGACAATCTAACATCGACACATCAATTTGCATTCCTCGTCCTGTTTTTTGTCTATCGTATAAAGCTGCGTTAATTCCTATGGCAGTAAATAATCCTGCAGTAATATCTCCAATGGAAGTTCCTACTCTAGTAGGTTCAGAATCGGGCTGACCAGTCACACTCATTAATCCACCCATGCCTTGGACCACCATGTCGTAAGCGGGAAGTCCTTTCATCGGACCTGTTTGACCAAATCCAGATGCAGATGCGTAAATTAACTTAGGGTACTTATCTTTTAAATCATTCCAGCCGTAACCCCATCGTTCCAAAGTTCCTGGCTTAAAATTTTCAACTAAGATGTCGGCTTTGTCTAAAATTCTTTCAAAAATCTTTTTATCGTCCTCATTCTTTAAGTTAAGAGCGATACTTTCCTTGCCTCTATTTAAAGACATAAAGTAAGCTGACTGATCTTCTACAAAAGGACCAAATTTTCTTGAATCGTCACCGACTTCAGGCGCTTCTACCTTGATCACGCGAGCTCCGAGGTCAGATAAGACCATAGTGCAATAAGGACCAACTAGAACTCTAGTTAAATCCAGCACTAATAATCCCTGTAAAGGTCCATCCATCATAATTTTTGTTATTATTTATACAATTTACCCTGATAATTACAGAGAAATAAGATGTTTTAAATAATCCATTAATCGGATAAGTTTCGAAAACTTAAATTTAACTTAACAGGGGAATAATAATAATGAAAATTTTTAATAAAATTATTTTATCATTAGTTACATTATCATTTATCACTACTTCATCTTTTGCTGTTACTTGGAAAGCTTCACATCAGTTTCCAGGCGGAAAAGGCGATGCTCGTGATGAAATGGTGCAAATGATTGCTAAAGAAGTAGCAAAGGCTAACGTAGACTTTAAGATTCAAGTATACCCAGGCCAATCTTTATACAAAGCAAAAGCTCAGTGGAAACCTTTAGTAGATGGTCAATTAGATATGACTTCTCTACCATTGGACTACGCTAACTCTTTTCATCCTGAATTTTCAATTACATTGATGCCAGGAATTGTAAAAAATCATGATCATGCAAAAAGAATCAATAAGTCAGCATTCATGGATGACATCAGAAAAATTATCGACGGTGCAGGAGCTATGGTTTTAGCTGATGCATGGTTAGGTGGTGGATTTGCTTCTAAAAAAACTTGCGTTACAAGTCCAGCTTCGGTTAAAGGACAAGTTATGCGAGCTGCAGGACCAATGTTTAACAAAATGTTAGAAGGTGCTGGAGCGTCTATTGCTTCTATGGCAAGTTCTGAAGTGTATGCTGGTTTACAAACTGGTGTACTTACTGGTGTGAACACTAGTTCAGGAAGCTTCGTTTCATTTAAAATTTACGAACAAGTGAAATGTGCTACACCTCCAGGAAAATTTGGTCTTTGGTTCATGTACGAGCCAATTCTTATCTCTAAAAAATCTTTCAATGCACTTAATGCAAAGCAAAAATCTGCTTTATTAGCTGCAGGAAAAAAATCAGAAGCATACATGTCAGGACAAGTTGCTGCTTTGGATAAAAAAATGGAAGACACTTATAAAGCTAAAGGCGTTAAATTAGCTTACATGAGTGAAAAAGATTATAATGACTGGGTGGCTATCGCTAAGAAAACTTCGTTTAAAGATTTCTCAGCAAAAGTTCCAGCTGGAGCATCATTAATCGAAAAAGCATTAGCAGTTAAATAATATTTACTGTTTTGTTTATCAACAAAACCCCAAGAATATTCTTGGGGTTTTGTTAGTTTAAGTCTAAAAAGTATTGAATTTATGGACACCTATATTAAATTTGTACACTCTTTATCTAGATGGTGCGGAACAGTTGCCACCATTCTTCTCATCACTGCTATTTTAGCAATTCTTAATATGGTGGTGGAGCGATATGTTTTTAATCTTACTACTTCGTGGCAAACCGAGTACGTTATTTATTCTTTAGCAGGAGCTACTTTTATCGGTAGTCCTTATGTTTTATTAGAGAGAGGTCATGTTAATGTGGAGTTATTACCTCATTATTTGGGCCACAAAGGAAAATTAATTCTAGCAATTATCTGTTCTGCTTTATCTTTAATTTTTTGCACAGTTATTTTTGTATTGTCCTGCGAAGTTTGGTGGGATGCATACGTTAACAATCACACTACAGGAACGATGTGGAACGCTCCCTTATGGAAGTTGCACATATCTTTGCCCATTGGTTTTTTTGTCATGATTTTACAATATGTAGCTGACATTCTTTCGTTAGCTACCAATAGAGCGATGCCTTTTGCTGCGCCAGCTTTAGAAGAGGTTATTAAATAAATGGATCCAGCAATTATTGGTTTATTAGTTACGGTAACGACGATTGGTGTTTTCGCCTTAGGTATTCCAGTTGCATTTGGTCTTGGGTTTGTCGCGATTTCTTTCTTACTTATTTTTGAAGGGTTTGGAATGACTAAAGTTATTGCAGATACTTTTATGGAAGGATTGATGGAATTTACGATCGTGTCGATCCCTATGTTTATTGTCATGGGAATGGCAGTAGCATCGTCTCCTGCCGGAAAAGATTTATATACAGCCTTAGATCGTTGGTTAAATAGAGTTCCCGGTGGATTGGTAGTTTCTAATTTAGGAGCCTGCGCATTGTTTGCAGCTCTAAGCGGATCATCTCCAGCAACTTGTGCTGCGATTGGAAAAATGGGAATTCCTGAAATGCGATCACGTGGTTACTCCAAAGAAATTAGCGCTGGAACGATAGCAGCAGGAGGAACACTTGGAATTTTAATCCCACCAAGCATTACTATGATTGTTTACGGTATTTCTACTGAAAATTCGATTGGTCAATTATTTATGGCAGGAATATTTCCAGGCATTATGCTTACGGGTTTGTTTATGGCCTGGGCTATTTTTAAAACGTGGAGAACTAACAAAGATGTAAATGCCACAAGCGTGGTCTTTAATCATTTTACCTGGAAAGAGCGTTTTGAAATTTTACCAAGAATACTTCCTTTTTTAGCAGTAGTAGTTGCAGTGCTGTACGTATTGTATGGCGGTATCGCAACACCATCAGAAGCAGCTGGAATCGGAGCATTCTTTTGTATGGTCTTAGTTGCGGTTATTTACAAAATTTACAGTCCTAAAAAACTATGGAGTATTTTACGAGGATCGATGAAAGAAAGCGTCATGATCATGATGATCATCGCATGTTCTTATTTATTTAGCTTTACTCTTTCCAATTTATACGTCACCCAAACTATTGCAGAAGTGATGACGGGTTTAGAAGTTAATAAATGGGTGTTGCTATTTATTATTAATA
Source organism: uncultured Pelagibacteraceae bacterium (assembly GCA_963925905.1). GTDB lineage: Bacteria > Pseudomonadota > Alphaproteobacteria > Pelagibacterales > Pelagibacteraceae > IMCC9063. The sequence continues at coordinate 4,207 of CAWUVR010000029.1, read as the reverse complement.
TCTTTTTATTAGTGGCAGGATTCTTCCTTCCACCGGTTGCTATTATTTTAATGACAGCGCCCATTTTACTTCCCATCATTGAGGGTGTTGGTTTTGATCCTATTTGGTTTGCAGTTATTTTGACGATCAATATGGAAATTGGCCTGATTACACCGCCAGTAGGTTTGAATTTATACGTTATTAAAGGAATATCCCCAGACATTACTTTGCCTGAAATTTTAAGAGGATCGCTACCATTTATGTTATGTATGGTTCTTGCAATTGTTATACTTTGTTTTTTCCCAGGAATTGCAACCTGGTTACCAAACTACTTATTAGGATAAATGTTTTTAAAAAAAATTATCAACTCCATTGCCGATGCTGGCAAGGAGCTTCTTTCCAAAACCTTTACGGGTAAAAGAAATGTAGCATCCTTATTAGAGCTATCGGATGATCTGATCTCTTACAAAGGTATCGCAAGTGGTATCGCTATTGCTAGAGAAATATCTGAAACTTACAAAGAACTTTCCATCGAAGATAAAAAGAAATTTTTTCAAGAAATAGATAAAAAGCTAAAACCCAATATGGATTTGGTGGAGCAGAAATCCATTGAGTTTGTAAAAGACAAAAGCAAAGAAACATTAAAAAGCTTAGCAGCTTTAGCCGAAGGCCGTAGACAAGAGTTTATTAGAAGAATGAATATGGCTCCCAACGGAACTGCTTTTTTGGTTTCGATGCGCGAAGATCTTTTACGATGTGTAGTGGAAGATCCTTTATTACAAGATTTGGACGAAGACTTCAGACACTTATTTAGATCTTGGTTTAACCCTGGTTTTTTAAAGTTAGAAAAAATTACTTGGGAAACCAAAGCAGCAATCTTAGAGAGAATTATTAAGTATGAAAAAGTTCATAAGATTAAAGACATGGACGATTTGAAAAGAAGACTTCAAGAAGACAGAAGATTCTTTGCTTATTTTCACCCAGTCTTACATGACGAACCTTTAATTTTTGTTCAAGTTGCTTTCACCGAAGGTTTGGCGACCTGCATACAAGATATTATTAAGCCGACTATGGACAGTAAGTTAAAAGCCGACACCGCAACCTTTTATTCTATCAGTAACTGTCAGCAGGGTTTGACTAATGTTACTTTGGGTAATTTTTTAATTAAACGAGTGGTCTATGAAATTCAGCAAGAGAACTCCAAGATTAAAAATTTTGGAACCTTGTCGCCTTTGCCAGGCTTTGTTGATTGGTTTAATTATTTAGAGGAAGCAAAAATCATCTCCATTATTGGTGCGGAGGATTTTTCTAAAATTAAATTTTTGCATAACGCCGATGTAAAAGTAGGGGACCCTAGAATTGTCGAACACAAAGCTATTGTTAAGAAGTTAGCGGTTCATTATCTCATTAAAGAAAAAGTGAACAACAAACCGGTTAATTCAGTGACTAGATTTCATTTAGGTAATGGCGCAAGTATTCAGGACATTACTGTAAATGCTAATATTTCAGATTATGGATACAAAGAATCTTTTGGAGTGATGGTGAATTACATTTATCACCTAGATAAGTTGGAAAAAATTCACGAAGATTATATTAATCAAAATAAAATATCCTATTCTGATAAAATCAAAAAATATGTCTAACCTTGATAGAACCATATCGGTGGCTCCTATGATGGATTGCACCGATAGACACGATCGTTATTTCCTAAGGCTGATTAGCAAACATGTACTGCTATATACAGAAATGGTCGCAACCGGCGCTGCTTTAAAAGGTGATCGTCAAAAAGTATTGGGATTTAATAATTTTGAAAAGCCATTAGCGCTTCAGGTGGGTGGATCGAATAAAAAAGATTTAGCAGAGGTTGCTAAAATTGCCGAAGACATGGGTTACGATGAAATTAATATTAACCTGGGCTGTCCTAGTAAAAAAGTTCAAAAGAATAAATTTGGCGCTTGTTTAATTAAAGAACCAGATTTAGTTGCCGAATGTCTAGATGCTATGGTTCAGGCCTGCAACATTCCTGTTACTGCCAAAACCAGAATTGGATTTGATGATGTTGAAGACTTTGATTACCTAAATAATTTTGTGGGAAAAATGGCTGCTACTGGATGCAAAACTATTATTCTTCATGCAAGAAAAGCAATCTTAAAAGGATTGTCCCCTAGAGAAAATTTAAAAATACCAAAATTAAATTACCCTATGGTCCATCAAATTAAAAAAGAAAACCCAAATTTAGAAATTATTATTAACGGAGGAATTACTACCTGTTCAGAGATTAAGGAGCATTTGTCCAATGTCGATGGGGTGATGATTGGTAGAGCTATTTACCAGTCTCCTTATTTTTTAGCGGATATTGAAAGAGAGATTTTTGATAATTCTGATATTTTAACTAGAACCGAAATTGTCGAAGAGCTAGTGAGGTATGTTTCTGAAGAAGTAAAAAAAGGAACTAGGGTCAATCAAATTATGCGTCATACGGTGGGTCTGTATCACGGACAAAAAGGATCCACGGAGTGGAAAAGATACTTATCTGCGAACATGATGGCGCGAGATTCTGATTTCCAAAAGGTCAATCATATACTAGAGATTGTTCAGAATAACGAAAAAGAAAAATTAGCAGTATAACTTATGTCTAACTTTATTATCCCAGCACCGAAACAAGCAACCGTAGCAGTAGAAGGAACCGATCAGCGATTTCCAATACGTCGAGTGTACTGCATCGGTAGAAATTATGCAGATCACGTAAGTGAAATGGGAAACGATCCCAAAAAAGAAAACCCAATATTTTTTCAAAAGAATCCTGACAACGTAGATACTTCAGGAACTTTTACTTATCCGAGCGAAACTAAAGATGTTCATCACGAGGTGGAATTGGTAGTGGCGTTGAAAAGCGGTGGATCTAATATTTCAGAATCTGATGCTTATAGCCATGTGTTTGGTTATGCAGTTGCTTTAGATATGACCAGAAGAGATTTGCAAGCAGAAGCAAAAAAAGGCGGCAAGCCTTGGGAAATTGGCAAAGCATTTGAACATTCAGCTCCTATGGGAGTTATTACTCTTTTGGATAAAGCAGGAACTATGGAGCAAGGCTCTATATCTTTAACTAACAATGGTGCGGTTAAACAAAAGGGAGATCTAAATATGATGATTTGGAAAATTCCTACCATGATAGCGTTTTTATCTAGATTTAATAAACTGCAAGCAGGGGATTTAATTATGACCGGGACTCCAGCAGGAGTGTCTGCGGTAAGTAAAGGAGATAAGTTAGTAGCAACTATCGACCATTTAAAAACCTTAGAAGTTAAGGTGATATAATTAATTTTGTTGAAGAAGATCTTATAAAGAATAGTAAGTATTTATGTTTGACGCCTTAAGCTTATCTCAATTAATCGATCTTATATCCGTGATGGCGGTAGCAGCAGCTATTTCAGGATTTATAGCCGGCTTACTGGGAGTTGGTGGCGGTATCATTATGGTACCGGCTTTATATTATGCATTTACAGTTTTAGATTTTGACGTTGCAACAAGAATGCATTTATCCCTAGGTACTTCCTTAGCTATTATTATTCCGACTTCTATTATGTCAGCCAAAACTCACATGAAGTTTAAAGCAGTGGACTTTAATCTAGTTAAGTCTTTTGGAATCTTTATTGTTTTGGGAGTTATGCTCGGAACCGTATTGGCCTCCAATTTAAAGACGCCACCGTTAATGTTATTTTTTTCTGTGTTTTCTTTTTTAGTCGGTCTGTTTTTTATTTTTTTAAGAGAGAAGGTTGGGGAAAATCCAAAACCTATTTCAAAAATGTTTAAAATGATAATTGGTGTGGGACTCGGATTTTTTGCAGTACCTTTGGGAATTGGCGGAGGATCCTTAGGAGTTCCGGCTATGAAATTATTTGGATATCCAATTAAAATTGCAATTGGTACTTCTGCTGCAATAGGGTTTTTAATATCTGTTTTTGGTGCAGCCAGCATGTCCTTTAGTGGCTTTTATTTTGATACCGTCAACACTCCATTAAGCTTAGGCTATGTTAATCTTCCAGGTTTTTTAGTATTCGTTCCGGTTACTATGATCATGGCACCTATTGGAGCCAAACTAGTTCACTCCACAGACAAAAATATCTTGAGCAAAATATTTGGCATATTTCTTTTGGTCATTGCGGTCAGATCTTTTTTTGAATTTCTAAAATTTTAGTTAATTTTTTTTTACCTTTTTATCCCTCTA
>CAWUVR010000028.1:0-5378 GCA_963925905.1 uncultured Pelagibacteraceae bacterium | reverse complement strand
GTTAGCCGATGTTGTTTTACCAGGAGCGGCCTATACAGAAAAAGATGGTCTGTACGTAAACTTAGAAGGCAGAGTTCAGGCTGGATATAAAGCTTCATTCCCACCAGGAAATGCAAAAGAAGATTGGAAGATTTTAAGAGCCCTTTCAGATGTCATCAAAAAACCATTGAAATTCAATACGATTGAGCAGTTAAGGTCTAAAATTTTTGAATCTTCTCCGCTTTTACCAAAAATTGATCAATTGCCAGAAATAGATACTAGTACCTTAGACGTTACTACCGTGGACACATTAGATTCAAAAGTTGCTTATACACATGTTGATTATTATCAAACGAATGAAATCACGAGGTCTTCAAAGACAATGTTGGAATGCAAAACAGCACGAGAGCAATTGGCAAAAACAGGAACTGAAAATTAATAATGATTAATGAATATTTGAGTATTATCTTTTTTGATAGCTTGAAAATTTTAGCTTTATTAGTTCCAGTTCTTATTGCTGTAGCTTTAATCGTATGGGTAGATAGAAGAGTTTGGGGGTTGGTTCAGTTAAGAAAGGGTCCTAATGTCGTAGGTCCTTTTGGGTTATTGCAGACTGCAGCAGATGCGTTGAAATATATATTTAAAGAAATTATTATACCGGCAGGAGCAAACAAGGTTATTTTTATTTTGGCACCTGTGGTCACGATGTCATTAGCTTTATTGGCGTGGGCTGTTATTCCTTTTGGAGAAGATTTATTTGTAACAAATATTAATGTTGGGATCTTATATCTTTTTGCCGTTTCTTCCTTAGGTGTATATGGAATTATTATGGCCGGCTGGGCATCTAATTCTAAGTATCCATTTCTCGGAGCTTTAAGATCTGCAGCTCAAATGGTTTCTTATGAAGTTTCTATTGGATTTATCATTGTTACAGTTTTGCTTTGCGTTGGATCATTAAATTTAGTTGATATAGTTTTGGCACAAAAAAACATTTGGTTTGCCATTCCCTTATTTCCTATGTTTGTAATTTTTTTTATATCTGCTTTAGCGGAAACAAACAGACCTCCATTCGACTTACCAGAAGCAGAAGCGGAGTTGGTGTCTGGGTATCAAACCGAGTATTCGGGAATGATGTATGCTCTTTTTTGGTTGGGAGAATATGCAAATATTTTATTGATGTGCGCTTTAGGATCGATCTTGTTTTTAGGAGGGTGGTTATCGCCAATTGATATGGTTCCATTCAATTTAATCCCATCTCCAATCTGGCTAACTTTAAAAATATTACTGCTATTTATTTTATTTGCCTTAGTAAAAGCAATTGTTCCTAGATATAGATATGATCAGCTTATGAGATTAGGGTGGAAAGTTTTTTTACCCCTATCTTTATTCTGGGTAGTTTTAACCGCAGGATTTTTATTTTACTTTAACCTATTACCTAACCAATCATGAAATTTAATAGAATTTTAAAAACAATATTTTTAACTGAGTTTGTAGTTGGCTTGTTTTTGGCAATTAAGTACATGTTTAAGCCAAAAGCCACTATCAATTACCCATTTGAAAAAGGGCCTTTAAGCCCGAGATTTAGAGGTGAGCATGCTTTGAGAAGGTATTCAAACGGAGAAGAGAGATGCATTGCCTGCAAATTGTGTGAAGCTATTTGTCCTGCTCAGGCCATTTCTATTGATGCCGAACTTAAAGAAGACGGATCTAGAAAAACTACTAGATACGATATTGATATGGTCAAATGTATTTACTGTGGCCTTTGTCAGGAGGCTTGTCCAGTAGATGCAATTGTTCAAGGACCCAATTTTGAATTTTCAACAGAAACCAGAGAGGAACTTTATTACAATAAAGATAAACTTTTAGATAACGGAGATCGATGGGAAAAAGAAATCGCTCATAATATTAAAACAGATAAATCGTATAGATAATGTTAGCTCACGCAATTATATTTTATTTTTTTTCTTTTGTAGCAATAGCATCTTCATTAATGGTTATTTCTAGCAAAAACACAGTGCATGCTGTTTTCTTTTTAATTTTAGATTTTGTGAGTATTGCATGTCTTTTTATTATGCTTGGAGCTGAATTTTTAGGAATGATCACTTTGATTGTTTACGTAGGTGCAGTTGCTGTTCTTTTTTTGTTTGTAGTGATGATGATAAATGTTGATTTTTCCGAATTAAAAACTGGTTTTTTAGAATACATGCCTTTTGGATTGTTGGTTGGCCTTGTTATTTTGTTAGAGCTTGCAATGATGATCGGTACATGGAAATACAAACCAGATTTTATTAATGCAAAATCTGCAGCAACAACTGCTGTTAGTAATACGGAGAGCTTGGGTTTGGTTATTTACACCGACTATATTTATTTCTTTCAATTATCGGGATTTATTTTATTAGTTGCCATGATTGGCGCAATTGTTTTGACCTTTAGAAGAAAAGATTCATTACGAAGGCAAGATATTTCTATTCAAGTTTCCAGAGAAAGAGAAGATTCTGTGGAATTGAAGGAAGTGCCAAATTTTAAAGGAGTTAAGATTAATGATTGATATAGGGTTAACACACTATCTTTTCCTCGCTGCAATTATTTTTACAATTGGAGTAATTGGAATATTTTTGAATAAAAAAAATGTGATTGTAATCTTAATGTCGGTTGAGCTTATTTTGATAGCGGTAAATATTAATCTGGTTTCATTTTCTGTTTATTTAAATGATATCGTGGGTCAGGTCTTTACCATGTTTGTTTTAACAGTTGCAGCTGCTGAAGCGGCAATCGGTCTTGCAATTCTTGTGGTATTTTTTAGAAACAAAGGAACTATCCATGTTGAGGATATCAATTCACTTAAAGGTTAAAACATGGCTTATTTATTAGTTTTTTTACCATTAGCCGCCTCTTTTGTAGTAGGTTTTTTTGGTAGAGCGTTGGGAGACAGGCTTTCTCAAATTATTACATGTGTGTGTGTAGTAATTTCAGCACTCTTATCTATTTACATGTTTGTCGATGTTGCTCTTCATTCCCATGTTTATAATTTTAAAATTGCAAATTGGATATCTTCAGGAGGTCTGAAGCTGAATTGGTCTATTTATATAGACACACTAACTTCAGTGATGTTGGTTGTTGTTACATCAGTGTCAGCATTGGTCCACATTTACTCCATCGGTTACATGAGTCACGATCCAGACAAGCCTCGTTTCATGTCTTACCTGTCTCTATTCACTTTTATGATGTTAATGTTAGTTACATCGGATAATTTTTTACAATTATTTTTTGGCTGGGAAGGTGTTGGCTTGGCCTCTTATCTTTTAATTGGATTTTGGTATAAAAAACCATCTGCCAATGCAGCCGCTATTAAAGCTTTTGTTGTTAATAGAGTGGGGGACTTTGGCTTGGCAATAGGTATATTCTTAATTTACAAATATGTAGGTGACCTTACTTTTTCAGAAGTATTTAAAAACATCTCATCTATAAAAGACAACAATATTCACTTTCTAGGTTTTGAAGCACCCCTAATTAATTTTATCTGTGTTTTTCTATTCATTGGAGCTATGGGAAAATCTGCCCAAATATTTTTACACACATGGTTGCCAGATGCCATGGAAGGACCTACGCCAGTGTCAGCTTTAATTCATGCTGCAACCATGGTCACAGCCGGAGTTTTTTTAGTTGTTAGATGTTCACCAATTTTTGAGTATTCTCAGTTTGCGTTAAATCTTATTGTTTTAGTAGGAGCCACTACAGCTTTTTTTGCGGCAACGGTCGGACTTGTTCAAAACGATATCAAAAGAGTAATTGCTTATTCGACTTGTAGCCAATTAGGATATATGTTTTTTGCTGTTGGTCTTGGCGCTTACCATATCGCAATTTTTCATTTGTTTACCCATGCATTTTTTAAAGCTTTGCTTTTTTTAGGAGCCGGATCTGTAATTCATGCATTTCATGATGAGCAGGACATGAGAAATATGGGAGGAGTATGGAAAAAGATTCCCTACACTTACGCTTTAATGGTTATTGGAACTTTGGCTCTTACAGGTTTTCCTATGTTTGCTGGCTTTTTTTCCAAGGATGCAATTATAGAAGCTGCTTTTAATTCTAAAACAATATTTGCTGGTTATGCAGTTACCATCGGCGTTATCACAGCATTTATGACCTCTCTATATTCTTGGAGGTTAATTTTCATGACTTTTCATGGCGATTTTAATAACAAAAATACAGACCCCTCTAAAGTCCATGAGTCGCCATTGGTAATGATTCTACCTCTGGTTTTATTATCTCTTGGGGCTATTTTTTCTGGTTATTTATTTAAAGATTACTTTATTGGACATAATTTTGTTCAATTTTGGAACAGTTCTATTTTCTTTTTAAAGGAATTTACATTGCCTCACCCACCTTTGTGGTTTGCTTTGCTCACACCGATTTTAGTTCTTTTAGCGATACCACTTGCCTACCACTTTTTTGTTAAAGACAAAAAATATTTAGATGGATTTATTTCTATTAACCAGCCTCTCTATAATTTTTTAGTTAACAAATGGTACTTCGACGATCTTTATGATTTTTTATTTGTCAGACCTGCAAAAAAAATAGGACAATTCTTTTGGAAAACTGGAGACGTGTTTATTATTGATGGTTTTGGACCGGATGGATTAACGAAAGTAATTAAAGCTGTATCTGATAAAGCTGTTCAGTTTCAAAGCGGCTTTTTATATCATTACGCTTTTGTAATCCTTATTGGACTTTCTCTTTTGCTAACTTACTTTATGATTTTTTAAATTATGAACTTACCCATTTTAACAATTCTTATCTTTCTTCCATTGGTGGGAGTTCTGTTTATGCTTCTAACCAAAGGAGACGAAGAGAAAGTAAATAAAATCAGCCTAAATGTTTCCTTGCTGACCTCAGCTCTTGTTTTTGCTTTATCATTGCTATTATGGAAAAATTTTGATGCCAGCTCGGCAGAATTTCAATTTGTAGAAGAGAAAAGTTGGATTGTTAATTTTGTCAAATACAAAGTGGGCATTGATGGTATCAGTATTCTATTTGTGGTTCTGACAGCTTTTATTACTCCTCTCTGTATTCTTAGCACCTCTAATAGCATTAAATTTAGAAAGAAAGATTTTTTTATTGCTCTACTACTCATGGAGACAATGATGCTCGGAGTTTTTTGCTCTCTTGACCTATTTATTTTTTATTTGTTTTTTGAAGCCGGTCTAATTCCGATGTTTTTAATCATAGGCATTTGGGGTGGCATCAGAAGAGTTTATTCTGCTTTTAAGTTTTTTTTATATACCTTGCTTGGTTCTATTTTCATGCTTGTTGCAATTATTTTTATATATTTAAAATCTGGCACAACAGATATTCAGGCTTTACTAAAATTTGATATTGATCAAAAATATCAATACTGG